>JAJTHJ010000062.1 GCA_021298875.1 Burkholderiales bacterium
CGGCCGGCACGGCGATCCAGCGCCGCGCCGTCGCGGCCGGGTCGCGCCGCTCGGCGGCATCGGGCAGCGGCAGCAGCACGTCCCGGCCGGCCGCCACCCGCGCGTCCAGCCGGCCGCGCCCGTAGCGCTCCAGCGCATCGGCCAGCAGCGGCGCCAGCGGAAGCCGCGCATCGCCGACTTCGACGTCCACGCCGATCTCGAACCAACCGTTGCCGGCGTCTTCGTCGAGCTGCGCGGTAAACGCCGCGGCCGGCACCAGCGTGTACGGAAAGTCCGGGTCGAGCGCGATCTGCCAGCCGGCCGCCCGCCAGGCCGGCGGATGGTCGGCAAGGATCGCCGGCCACTCGTGTTCATCGACCGGCGCATAGCACCGGTCGCGCCGCGGCGCGGGCGGCGCCGGCCAGTTGTAGAGGTACTGCGGCGGCATCTCCGGCAGCAGGCCCGCTTCTTCGAGACACTGCTCGGCCGCCCGTTCGGCGGCGCGGTCGCGCACGACGGCCACCAGCCGCTCGCCCACCGTCAACACGGTGGTCGCCCCGCCGGCGGCAAGCGGCGTATCGATCCGCAGGCCGCGGTAGTCGAAGGCAAGCCGCGCGCGCGACCGGCGTCGACCGCGCCTTGCCCCTGCCCGCGGGGCGCTCCACGTAAAGATGCAGCAGCGGTATCGGCGCCACGCCGCGAATCTCCTCGCGCTGCACGCCGGCGAGCTTGGGCAGCGGCATCGACCAGCGCGCGGCGAGCTCGTCCAGGCGCGGCGCCAGCGCGGCCACGTCCGCCTCGGACAGCGGCGGGCCGTTGAACAGCCTGTGCGCCAGCGGCGCGGGCAGATCGAGATCGACCGTGCCGACCGCGTCGCCTTCGAGCCAGAACGTCGGGTCGCCGAAGCTCGCCAGCGTGGCGCCGGGGGCGTCGGCCAACCGCGGGCGCAGGCGCTGGCGGCCCTGCGCATCGACGGCCCCGACGAGGCTGCCCGGACGCGACCCACCCCAGCGCAGCGGCGGCTGTTCCGCCGCGGGCGGGTCGCGCCAGAGCCGGCCGTTGTCGGCCACGGCGCGCAACATGGGCACCGCGCTGCGCCCGTACAAATACATGCCGTGCACGTCGGCGGGCAGCGTGGTCAGGCGCAGCAGCAGTTCCATCTCCGCGTCGTCGACATGGCGCGGCGGGTTGTAGACGATTTCGCGGGCGGAGCGGCGGTAGGGATCGACCTTGCCCCACTGCCCGTCCGTGCGCAGCGCGGCCGTGTACATCTGCAACACGGGCCGCCCCGGTGCCACGACGCGCAGCGCGAACGGCAGCCGCTTGGTGGGCGGCGCGGGTGCGGCGTCGGGCCGCGGCGGCGCCGAGCGCTCCAGGCCGGCCAACCAGAATTCGGCCTCTTCGCTCGCCCGCGCCGGCCTCGGCTTGCGGGTCGCGGCGGACTTCGTGGCGGGTTCGTCGGTCGCCAGCGCCGCTGCCGTCGGCCACGGCGGGCCGACGCGACGCCGCAGCACGAACAAGGCCGCCGCGACGTGCTTGCAGTTGACTTCCATCGGACACGAGCATTCGCCCTCGACGACCACGTCGCCATCGTCGATCAGCTCGATCCGTTGTTCGTAGACGCCGTAGCCGGTGCTGGACGCCACCTGCGCGTGGATGAAGCCGTCCGCGCCGTACTCCACACGCTTGACGAAGCGCCCATCGGCCAGCGCCCGCGCGCGCTGGAAGGTCGGCCCGCCGAACTCCGCCCGCAGGCCGTCGAGCGTGAGGACGGCGGCGTTCATGCGGCCCGGCGCGCGGGGCGGAACACCGCGGCCTCGTCGTAAAACTGCGGCACCTCGTTGGCCGCCCACCAGCCGGGGATGCCGAGCACGGGCAGGTGCGGCAGCAGGCGCGGCGCGAGGTCGGCGCGGGCGACGACGCGCGCGGCGGCGGCGTCCATCTCCGCGAGACTCGCGCAGAAGGGCAGCGGCACCACGGCCGCGCAGATCGCTTTGAACGGTTGCGTCAGCTTCTCCAGCAAGGCGTGGCCGAAGACCACACAGCGGATCGAGCCACCCCAGCGCGCACGGTCGCGCGTGAAGAGCGCGGCCCAGTCGTGCGCATGCAGCGCGCGGAACACGTCGGCGTCGTCGGTGGCGACGAGCAGGCCCGACTCGTCGATCAACGTGGCGGCATCGCGCACCGGGCCGCGGCGATTGCCGATGCCGGCGCCGGCGATCTCCGCGGCTTGGCGTGCGTTGAGCGCCGCCTTGGCGCGCGGGAAGGCGAGCCAGGTGAGCGCGTTGAACGCATCGTGTGCGTTGTCGCGCGTGGGCACGCGGCCGGTGGCGTGGATGTGAGCTTCGTACGCCGTGGTGCCTGCGTCGCCAGGCGCGACGAAGCGCAGTGGGTGGCCGCTCGCGGTCGCGATGCCGCGTTGCGCGGCGAGCGCGTTTAACGCGATGAGTGGATCGGGTGCGTCGAGCGTCGGCAGAAACTCGCGCAGGTGCGAGTGCCAAGGGCAGTTTGTCGTTCCCGCGAAAGCGGGAACCCAGCGACTTTGGCCGACGACGCTGGGTTCCCGCTGTCGCGGGAACGACGACTCGGCAGCGCTCAGGCGAGCTTCCACCGCAACTCTTCGCCCGCCGCCAGCGGCACCACGCTCGCCTCGCCAAACTTGAATTGCTCCGGCACGCGCCACGCGCGCCGCTCGAGCGTCACCTGCTGCGCGTTGCGCGGCAGGCCGTAGAAATCGGCGCCGTAGAAGCTCGCAAAACCTTCCAGCTCGTCGAGCGCACCGGCGTCTTCGAAAGCCTGCGCATACAGCTCCAGCGCATTGGCGGCGGTGAAGCAGCCGGCGCAGCCGCAGGCGTTTTCTTTCTCGCCCCTGGGGTGCGGCGCACTGTCGGTGCCGAGAAAGAAGCGCGGGTTGCCGCTGGTGGCGGCGGCGATCAGCGCGCGCCGATGCGTCTCGCGCTTGAGGATCGGCAGACAGTAGTAGTGCGGCCGCGCGCCGGTGCGCCCTTCGGTCGTGACGAACAGGCTGTTGCGGTTGTAGAGCAGATGGTGCGCGGTGATCGTGGCGCCGATGCGCCCCGCCGCTTCGCGCACGTAGTCGGCGGCCTCGCGCGTGGTGATGTGCTCGAACACGACGCGCAGGCCGGGGAAGTCGCGCCGCAGCGGGATCAACGTGCGCTCGACGAACACTGCCTCGCGGTCGAACACGTCGATCGCGGCGTCGGTGGCCTCGCCATGGATCAGCAGCGGCAGATCGACGGCCTGCATCGCCGCCAGCGCGGCGGCGCAGTGGCGCAGATCGGTGACGCCGGAGTCGGAATTGGTGGTCGCGCCCGCCGGGTAGAGCTTCACGCCGTGCACGATGCCGCTCGCCTTGGCCGCGCGGATTTCGTCGGCGCTCGTGTTGTCGGTCAGGTAGAGCGTCATCAGCGGCTCGAACGCGAGGCCCGCGGGCAGCGCAGCCAGGATGCGTTCGCGGTACGCCATCGCCTGCGCGGTGGTCGCTACCGGCGGTTTGAGATTCGGCATCACGATCGCGCGGGCGAACTGCCGCGCCGTGTGGGGCAGCACGTCCGCCATCGCCGCGCCGTCGCGCAGATGCAGATGCCAATCGTCGGGGCGGGTGAGGGTCAGGGATTGCATCGGCGCGGCCTTGGGGTCAAGCGATTATTGCGCAGTGCACTGTCGCCTCGGTGCGCACGTCATCTCGTAGGCAGTGCGTTTGTCGTCCCGAGCGTAGCGAGGGATCTGCTGTTGTGAGGGTCGAACAGCAGGTCCCTCGCTACGCTCGGGACGACAATGGGCCTGCTTCATAGCGACGTATCCTCTCGGCGGGAGACGACCTATGAAACCCGAAGACCTCGCCCGCCTTTCCGCGATCGCCTCTTGGCGGCTGCCGGAAGCCGACGCCGATCCGGAAGAGACCCGCGAATGGCTGGAGTCGCTCGACGCGGTGATCGCCAACGCCGGCAGCGAGCGCGCGACCTTTCTGCTGCAACGGCGGGTGAGCCACGCGCGGCGGCGGCGCGTGCAGTTGCCCACCGTCGCCAACACGCCCTACGTCAACACGATCTCGCTCGCGCAGCAGGCGCCCTACCCCGGCAATCTGGAACCGGAAGCGCGCGTCTCGGCGCTGGTGCGCTGGAACGCGCTGGCGATGGTCGTGCGCGCCAACCGCGAGAGCGCCGAGCTCGGCGGGCACATCGCGAGTTACGCCTCGGCGGCGGACTTGTTCGAGGTGGGCTTCAACCACTTCTTCCGGGCCGGCAAAGACGGCGACCTCGTCCACCTGCAACCGCACTCCGCCCCGGCGTCTACGCCCGCGCCTTCATGGAAGGGCGTCTGCCCGCGGAGCGCCTTGCCAACTACCGGCGCGAGACTGAAGGCCGGGGCTTGTCGAGCTACCCGCACCCCTGGCTGATGTCGGACTGCTGGCAGTTCCCGACCGGCTCGATGGGGCTGGGGCCGCTGTTTGCGGTCTACCAGGCGCGCTTCCTGCGCTATCTGCACCACCGCGGCCTGCTCGACGCCGGCGACCGCAAGGTCTGGGCCTTTGTCGGCGATGGCGAAATGGACGAACCCGAGTCGCTCGCCGCCCTCGCACTCGCCGCGCGCGAAGGGTTGGACAACCCGATCTTCGTCGTCAACTGCAATCTGCAACGGCTGGACGGGCCGGTGCGCGGTAACGGCTCCATCGTGCAGGAACTGGAGGGCCTGTTCGCCGGCGCGGGCTGGAACGTGACCAAACTGCTGTGGGGCAGCGACTGGGATGCGCTCTTCGCGCGCGATGAGCAAGGGCTGCTGCTGCGCGCGTTTCACGAGACCGTGGCTGGCGAGTTCCAGACGCTGGCCGCAACCGACGGGCGATTTAACCGCGAGCGCTTTTTTGCCAAGTACCCGGAGTTGCAAAAGCTGGTGGCGCATCTGTCCGACGAGGACATCGACCGCCTGCGCCGCGGCGGCCACGACCCGGTAAAGATTCACGCCGCGTACCACGCGGCGACGCACCCCCGCGGCCAGCCAACCGTGATCCTCGCCAAAACCAAGAAGGGTTACGGCATGGGCAGCGTGGGCCAGGGGCGGATGACCACGCACCAGCAAAAGAAGCTCGACATGCAACAGTTGCTTGAATTCCGCGACCGCTTTGCGCTGCCGCTGACGGAAGCGCAGGTCGAAGCCTGCGAGTTCGTGCGGCCCGAAGCGGGCAGCCCGGAGCTCAACTATCGGCTGGCGCGCCGCGCCAAGCTGGGCGGCGCACTGCCCGCGCGCAACACCGCCTGCCCACCGCTGGCGGTGCCGGAGCTGGAGTCCTACGCGCGCTTCGCGCTGGACGCCAGCGGCAAGGAGATGAGCACGACCATCATGGCCTTCGTGCGCATCGTCTCCGGCCTGCTGCGCGACAAGACGCTGGGGCCGCGCATCGTGCCGATCATCGCCGACGAGGCGCGCACCTTTGGCATGGCCGATCCGTTCCGGCAGATCGGCATCTACTCGCCGATCGGCCAGCTCTACCAGCCGGAAGATCGCGAGCAGGTGAGCTACTACCGCGAGGCGACCGACAGCCAGATCCTCGAAGAAGGCATCACGGAGGCCGGCTCGGTCGCCAGTTGGGTGGCAGCGGCGACCAGCTACAGCACGCATGCGCTGCCGCTGCTGCCCTGCTACATCTTCTACTCGATGTTCGGCTTCCAGCGCGTGGGCGATGCGATCTGGGCCGCGGCGGATTCGCGCTCGCGCGGCTTTCTGCTCGGCGCCACCGCCGGCCGCACCACGCTCGCCGGCGAAGGCTTGCAGCACCAAGACGGCACGAGTCGGCTCGCGGCCAGCACCGTACCCAACTGCCGCGCGTACGACCCCTGCTTTGCCTACGAACTGGCAACGATCGTCGACGACGGCGCGCGGCGGATGCTGGAGCAGCAGCAAGACCGCTTCTACTACCTGACGGTGATGAACGAGAACTACGCGCAGCCGTCGATGCCGGCGGGCGCGCGCGAGGGCATCCTGCGCGGCATGTACCTGCTGCGCGCAGCACCCAACGCGACGGTGCAATTGCTGGCAAGCGGCGCCATCCTGCGCGAAGTGCTGGCCGCGGCGGACACTTTGCAAGCCGAGCACGGCATCGCCGCCAACGTGTGGAGCGTGACGAGCTACACCGAGTTGCGCTGGGACGGGCTGGCCGACACCAACGCGAGCGCCGCGATCCGCGAAGTACACGGCCTGCGTGAAGGCGAGCCGTGGGTAACGCAACGCCTCGCACCGACGCGCGGCCCGATCATCGCCACCAGCGACTACGTGAGCGCGGTAGCCGACCTGATCCGCCCCTGGGTGCCGGCGGGCCGCGGCTTCACCGCGCGCGGCACCGACGGGTTCGGCCGCGGCGATACGCGGGCGAGGTTGCGGAAGTTTTTCGGGGTGGATCGGGAAGGCGTGGTCGGCGCCGTGTTGCGGGTGATGAAGTAGTCGTTCGTCGCTCCGGCGAAGGTCGGGGCCCACTGTTGTTTCCTCAAAGCCACCGGGCCCCGGCCTTCGCCGGAGCAACCAGCTACGAGCCGGCTACGCCGCCGCCACCGCGTGCTGCGCCATCACCTCCAGCGCCGAGTGATCGCTCTCGGCCAGCCCCTGCGCGGCACAGGCCTGAAACAGTTGCTGCGCCTGCGCGGTCATCGGCATCGCCATCGACACGGCGCGCGCGTCGGCGAGCGCCAGATTCAGATCCTTTTGATGCAGCTTGATGCGAAAGCCCGGCGCAAAGGTGCGCTCGATCATCCGCTCGCCATGCACTTCCAGCACGCGCGACGACGCAAAACCACCCATCAACGCCTGCCGCACCTTGGCCGGGTCGGCACCCGCCTTGCTGGCGAAGACCAGCGCTTCGCCGACCGCGGCGATGTTGAGCGCGACGATCGTCTGATTGGCGACCTTGCAGATCTGCCCGGAGCCGGCGGGGCCGACGTGGGTGATGTTCTTGCCCATCTTCTCGAAGAACGGCTTGCCGCGCTCGAAGGCGGCCTCGCTGCCGCCGACCATGACGGTCAACGTGGCCGCCTTGGCGCCGACTTCGCCGCCGGAGACCGGTGCATCGAGCCAGTCGCAGCCGAGTGCCGCGATCTTCATGGCGAACTCCTGCGTCTCGATCGGTGCGATCGAGCTCATGTCGATCACCATCTTGCCGGCGGCGAGGCCCTCGGCCACACCGTTAGCGCCGAACAGCACTTTGGCCACGTCGGGCGTGTCGGGCACCATGGTGATCGTGATGTCGGCCTGCTGCGCTACCGCTCGCGGCGAGTCGCAGACGGTGGCGCCGGCGGCCGTAAGCGCCTCCGGCACTTTGCTGCGGGTGTGGACGAAGAGCGGGTAGCCGGCGGCCAGCAGTTGGCCCGCCATCGGCGCGCCCATGATGCCGAGTCCGATGAAGCCGATTTTGGGGGTGGTGGTCATTGGCCTGGTTCCTCCTCTGTCGCGCTGTCGCCCCGGCGAAAGCTGGGGCCCAGCGGCTTTGAAAGAAACGACACTGGGCCCCGGCTTTCGCCGGGGCGACGGCTACTGCCTGCGCATCCAACCCAGCCCAGCCTCGGTCGTCGTCGCCGGCTTGTACTCGCAGCCGATCCAGCCCGCGTAGCCGATCTTGTCCAGGTGCGTAAACAGGAAGTCGTAATTGATCTCGCCAGTGCCGGGCTCGTTGCGGCCGGGGTTGTCGGCCAGCTGGATGTGCGCGATGCGTGGCAGCTGCTTGGCGATAGTGGCGGCCAGTTCGCCTTCCATCCGCTGCATGTGATAGGTGTCGTACTGGACGTAAAGATTGTCGGCACCGACGGCGTCGATGATCTCCAGCGCCTGCGCGGTGTGGGTCAAGTAGAAGCCGGGGATGTCGAAAGTGTTGATCGGTTCGATCAGCAGCTTTAGTCCCGCGCGCTTCAGTTCACCGGCGGCGTAGCGCAGGTTGTCGATGAAGGTGGCGCGCAGCGCGGCGGGGTCGGCGCCGGCGGGCGCCTTGCCGGCGCGGCAGTTCGGTTGCTCGACGCCGAGCGCAGTTGCGTGCTCGATGGCGCGCGCGACACCGGCGCGAAACTCCTCGACGCGATCCGGCAGGCAGGCGATGCCTCGCTCGCCGGCCGCCCAGTCGCCGGCGGGCAGGTTGTGCAGCACCAGCGTGAGTTGGTTCTCGTCCAGCCGGCGGCGGATTTCTTCGGCGGGATGGTCGTAGGGGAACAGGAACTCGACCGCGGTGAAGCCGGAGCGCGCGGCGGCTTCGAAGCGGTCGAGGAAGGCTTGCTCGTTGAAGAGCATCGTCAGGTTGGCGGCGAAGCGGGGCATGTAGTTCAGACTGGGTGAGCGAAGATTGTGCGGGTCGTGAGCAATCGAGACGTGGCTGCGGTCTTCCCTCACCCGGCGCTTCGCGCTCTCCCGGGGGGAGAGGGGTTGGGGTGAGGGAGAACCGCAACGCTACAGCGTCAGTCCAACATCTCGGCCGGTTCCGCGGACTCGACCGCCCGATCCTCAATCGGCTCGAACTCGACGATCTTGTCGATCTCGGCGCCCATCGCGATGTTGATCACGCGCTCCAGGATGCACTCGACCACCACCGGCACGCGGTGCTCGCGCATCAGCTCAGCGGCGCGCGCAAAGGCGGAGCCGATGTCCTTGGGGTCGGTCACGCGGATCGCCTTGCAGCCGAGGCCCTCGGCCACCGCCACGTGATCGACACCGTAGCCGCGCAGGCCGCCTTCGGCCTCCGGCATGTTGATGTTGTCGAACGCCAGTTGCACGCAGCAGTCCATGTCGAAGGCGCGCTGCGCCTGGCGGATCAGTCCAAGTAGGCGTTGTTCACCAGCACGTGGATGTAGGGCAGCTTGAACTGCGCGCCGACCGCGAGTTCTTCGATCGGGAACTGGAAGTCGTAGTCGCCGGAGATCGCCACCACCGGCCGCGAC
>JAJTHJ010000159.1 GCA_021298875.1 Burkholderiales bacterium
CAGCGCCTCGACCGTCACGTCGGCATTGCGGAACACCCGCCCGCGCCCGGTACGCACGTTGGTGGTGTTGACAAAGAGCCGCACCGGCGCGCGCGCGACGCGCTCGAAGTCCACGCAGTCGGTGAGGATCTGCCGCAAGGGGTTGTTATCGCGCAGCGCCACGTCGTAGGGCGACAGCAGCCGCGCGGCTAGCTCCATCGCGGTAAAGAGCGGCGAATGATCGAGCGTCCAGCTGCCGGTCAGCACCTCCAGCGGGCCACGGCGCAAGGGGCTCAACAGCGCAGCGTCCGACACGCAGCGCCAGAACTTCTCCAACGCCTCGCGCGCCTGCTCCGGCCCGCCGGCGGCAAGTCCATCGGCGAGCACGACCGCGTTCATCGCGCCGGCGGAAGTGCCGGAGATGCCGTCGAAGCGCAGGCCCGGCTCCTCCAGCAGCCGGTCGAGCACGCCCCAGGTAAACGCGCCGTGCGCGCCGCCGCCTTGCAGCGCAAGGTCGATCGGCAGCGGCTCGGGCGCGGTGCGCGGCGACGTGCGGCGGCGGGGGCGCGTGCTCACGCCAGTGCCTTGGCCTTGAGCTTGGCGAACTCGTCGGCGCTGATCGTGCCGGCGTCGAGCAGCGCCCTGGCATCGGCGATCTGATCGGCCGGCGACTTGCCGGCGACCTGCCGGATGTAGGCGTCGGTATCGGACTTCGCGCGTTGCAGCGCGGCGCGCTGGCGCTCGGCCATGCCGCGGCCGCGGGCGATGATGTAGACGAGCGCGGTCAGCATCGGCAGGAAGATCAGGCCGACGATCCACAGGGCCTTGGAACCGCCGCCCAACTCGTGATCGCGGAACAGGTCGCTCACGATCTGAAACAGCACGAACAGGTAGGCGATGAAGACGAAGGTCGAAAACATCAACCAGACGATGTCCCAGAAATTGCTCATCGGTACGGACTCCAACAGAGTGAAAAGTGGCGGCAGTTTATAGCCGCCCAACGACGGCCCGTCGATATACTACGGCGGCCTTCTTGCCCGAACGCAGCGCCATGGTCAAAGTCTTCAAGCTCGTGAAGTGGATCTTCATCCTGCTGTTGCTGCTGCTGGCGACGGTGCTTGGCCTGCGCGCCTGGGACGCCTGGCGCGCCGAGCCGCTGAAGCTCTGGCACACCCATGTGCCGGACGACGTGCGTGCCAAGGCGATCGACCAGCTGGACTGGGCTGGGTATCTCGCACTCGAGAAGAAGCTCTTCGATGACGTGCGGCGCGAAGTCACCGACCAGCTGCCGGAAGAAGACCGCGTCCTGTCGAACCGCTACTTCAGCGGCAGCCCGTTGTATCCGGGCGGGTTCAAGAACGACTGGAACCGCTCGTACATCCTTCTGCCGGCGGGCAAGCCGGTGGGCACCGTCGTGCTGCTGCACGGGCTGACCGATTCGCCGTACAGCCTGCGCCACGTCGCGCGCCGTTATCGCGACCTCGGCTGGGTGGCGGTTGCGCCTCGGCTGCCGGGGCACGGCACCGTGCCGTCGGGCTTGTCCGAAGTCGAATGGGAAGACTGGACCGCCGCCACGCGGCTGGCCGTGCGCGAGGCGCAGCGGCTCGCTCCCGGCGCACCGCTGCACGTGGTCGGTTTTTCCAACGGCGGTGCGCTGGCGATGAAGTACGCGCTCGACGCGCTCGACGACGTCCAACTTGCGCGGCCCACACGGATCGTGCTGATCTCGCCGATGATCGGCATTACCGAACTCGCGCGGCTGGCCGGCATCTTCGGCTGGCCGGCGGTGTTCCCGGCGTTTGCGCCGGCGGCGTGGCTGGGCATCGTACCGGAGTTCAACCCGTTCAAGTACAACTCGTTTCCGGTCAACGGCGGGCGGCAGTCCTCGCTGGTGGCGCGCACGCTGCAAGCGCAGATCGTCGCGGCCAGCGACTCCGGCAAGATCGCGCAACTGCCGCCGATCCTGACCTTCCAGTCGGTGGTGGACTTCACCGTCAGCACGCGCGCGATCATCGATGCGCTGTACTCGCGGCTGCCGGCCAACGGCAGCGAACTCGTGCTGTTCGATCTGAACCGTAACGCGAAGTTCGGCCCGCTCTTGTCGCCCAATCCGGAACTGCGGTTGGAGCGGATGCTGCCGGCGCCGCCGCGCCGCTACTCGACGGTGGTGATCACCAATGCCAGCGCCAACAGCGCCGACATGATCGCGCGCGTGGTGCCGGCCGGCGCCAGCGAGGAGCAAGTGCAGCCGCTGGCGCTCACCTATCCGTTCGAGGTGTTCTCGCTGTCGCACGTGGCGCTGCCGTTCCCGGTCGAAGACCCGCTGTACGGGATGAAGCCCGATTTGAGCGAGGACTACGGCGCCAACCTCGGCACGCTCGCCGTGCGCGGCGAACGCGGCGCGCTGGTGGTGAGCCTGGACTCGCTGATCCGGATGTCGTCGAACCCGTTTTACCCGTACATGATCGAGAAGATCGAGCACGGGATTACGGCGGGGAAGTGATCCTCGCCGACTGCGACGCCCAGCGCGGTTTCGCGGCGGTCTTCCCTCACCCGGCGCTTCGCGCCATCCTCTCCCGAGGGCAGAGGGTTTGTTGCGCCCCTCTCCGCCGGGAGAGGGGCCGGGGGTGAGGGAGGACCGCTGGCAATCGGCTACGCGCAACGCACGTCTTGCGCGCCGCCTCAATCGAACGCTACCGAGTACACCAGATTCAGCCCGTTGTTGGTCCCCGCCTGCGCCACCAGCGACAGGCGGTCGGACAGGCGGTAGGCGATCAGCAGCGCGTTGGCGGCGCCGGCCAGCGCCTGCTCGTAGGTGACGGTGAGCGACTCGTTGATCCGTTTGCCGACGACGACGATCTCGCGCGCGGCGCCCACGCCGGTGTCGGAGCGCAGCGTGCCGGCCACCGTCCTCTGCGGCAGCAGCGAGCCGGGGCTGCCGACCGTGCCGGAGCGGATCGATAGCTCGTCGACGCCCAACTGCCGCAAGAGCTTCGTGGGCAAGCCCTCGTCGCCGCCGGCAAAGAGCGCCAGCGCGGCCCGCGCCAGCAACGGGTTGTCGAGACGATCGGAGTCCGCCGGCCGCCCCAGCACCAGCCACGACAGCGTCTCTTGCTCGCTCATCACCGGGTCCGAATACAAGCGGATCAGCGGGCTGGCCACACTGCGGGTGATGGTCACCCCGACCACCACCGGCAGGTCGCGCCGCAGGGCCAGCACGTCCAGTCCGGGGTTATCCAGCGGGCCCTGGAAGTTGAGCCGCCCGCGCTCGATCGTCAGCCGGTGGCCGAAGGCGCTGTAGGTGCCGGCGCGCGTTTCGATGGTGCCAGTGGCGCGCAGGCTGTCGAGCGACTCGGCGCGCAGCCGCAGGTCGCCCACCAGTTGCGCGTCCAGCCCGCGGCCGGTCAGGTAGAAGGCCGGGCCGAGGTCCAGCCCGAGGTCGAGGATCAGGCGCAGCGGCGGCCCCGCCGGGGCGCCGCGCGCCGGCTCGCCCAGCACGCGCACGTCGGCCGACAGGCGCGGCAGCTCGGGCTTGCCCACGTCGACGAAACCGGCATCGGCAACAGCCTTGCCGGCGATGCGCAGCGCGTTGCGGTCGAAGGCGATGTCGGCCGTGCCGCTGGCGACGACCCAGCGGTCGGGCCGCTGCACCAGCGGCAGCCGCTGCGCGACCAGGCGCGCGGTCGCGGCAAAGTCGCGCAGGTCGAGCCGGCCGGTGAGTGTGGCGCTGCCCGGCTCGGAGCTTGCGAGCGACTCCGCCGCGTCGGCCGCTGCCGCGCCGGCGGCGCCGGGCGCGGCCGCCGGGCGCTCGCGACGAAGTCCGCGCAAGCTCCACGCCGAAGCCGCGGCGGCCACGCGGCGGTCGGGCGGCACCGCCCGCGGTGGGCCGGTGAAGAAGAGTTCGTCGAGCACCAGCGCGCGGTCAGCCAGGCGCGCGCGCAGGCGACCGTCTTGCAGGCGCACGCCCTGCTCGACCCACGCCAGCCGCAGACCGTCGCCGTCGATGCGCCCTTCGGTAAGTGGCTGTGCCGGCGTGCCGTTGGCGCGCACGTCGGCGCTGAGTCGGCCGCCGACGCGCAGGTTGTCGCGCAGGCGGTCGGGCAGCAACAGCGCGACGAAACCCAGGTCGTGCAGATCGGCGCGCAAGCGGCCGTCCAGCGGTCGCTGGGCCGCCAGGCGCCAGCCGTTGTCGGCGCGCTCGACTTCCGCCTGCGCCTCGCCGTACAACTCGCCGGCGCGCGCGGCGCGGGCGACCGCGCTGGCCTGCACCCGGTTGGCGTCGATGCGGGCGAGCAGTTGCAGGCGGTCGACGCCGAGCGGCTCGCCCGAGGGCAAGACGAGGTCGCCGCCCTCGCGCGTGAGCAGCAGCCGCCCGTCGGCCTGCGCGCCGAGCGTGAAGTCCCACTCGCCGCGCAGGCTGAGCGTGGCGCGGGCCAGCCCGCCGTTGCCGCCGGCCAGTGCCGCGGCGATGTCGTGGCCGACGCGCCATTCGGCGATGCGTCCGCTGCTGGCGATCCGCGCCGGGCCGGCGGCCAGCCGCAGCGCCTCGATCCGCGCCCGCGGCAGGCGCAGGTCGGCCGGGCCGAAGTTCAGGCCGTTGTCACCGACCACGAACGGCGCTGGCGCCACGAGCGCGACAGGCAGCGGCGCGCCGCTCGTGAGTTCGGTCAACTGGCCACTCACGCGGCCCTCGCGCCAGCTGCCGCGGGTCGCCAGCCGCAGCGGCTGCGCCAGCTCCGTCTGCGCATCGAGGGTCAGTTGGTGCGCCGTCGGGCGGCCTGCGAGCGCCAGCGCTGCCCGGCGCAGCGACAAGCCGGGTCGGTCCTTGAAGCGATGCCCGTCGAGGTCGATCGCCACCGTCAATGCGCCGTCGTCGCCGCCGGCGTAGCTGGCCTTTACCTCGACGCGCTCGACGCTCTGCTCGGCCTGCGCCAGCTGCTCGGCGCGTAGTTGCAGTTGCAGCGCCGGCGTGGGCCAGTTGCCGGACAGTATGGCGTTGCCTTCGAGCTGGCCGGTCAGCGGCAACGCCAGGTCGCTCAACTGCGGCACCGTGAGATCGACCGTCAGCCGGCTGTCGCGCTCGCCGAGCGTGCCTTGCGCCCGCAAGCTGGCGGTGCGGACGGCGAGCGTGGCATCGACGCGCAGCCGGCCGTCCGCCGCGAGCACGGCCTCGCCTTGGCCGGCCAGCGGACGGCCGAGCAGGCGGCTATCGGCGAGTGCGAAGCGCGCTGAGCCTTGCAGCGGCGCGCGTTGCCCGCGCGCTTCGATGCGCCCGCCGATCTCGCCGTCGACCTCGCGCAGCAGCAGACCGGGGTCGAACCGCTCGACGCGCCCGCTGAGGTCGAAGGCGCCGGTGCCGGCCAGCGCCAGCGTGCCGGCAAGCTCTGCCACGCCGCGGCCCGCGAGCAGGCGCAGCCGGCGCAACTCGAGGCGCTCGTCGGCCAGACGCAGATCGAACTCCGCCGCCACGGCCGGCGTGCCGCGGTGGCGCAGGTTGCCGCTGGCCGTCAGCGCGCCGGCGCGGCGCTGCGCCTGGAGCTGTCCGTCCAGCCGCAGCGGTCGCAGCGTGCTCAGCACCTCGGCCGTGGCGACGCCGTCCAGCGTCAGGCGGGCGTCCAGGTCGGCCGGCTCGGTCAGCGCCAGCGTCGCCTCGCCGCGTAGCCGCCCGCCGGCAAAGGCGGCGTCGATCGCATCGAGCGTGAGCTGCGCCGCACTCCAGGCCACGCGCGCCTGCGCCTGCCGCAGCGGCAAGCCGCCGCGGTCGAAGCTCGCAGGCGCCGCATTGCCGACCTGCACGCTGCCGGCAAGGGCGAAGTCCGGCCCCGGCACCGGCGTGAGGTCGGCATCGACCCGCAGCCGGGCGCGCGGTGCGTCGGGCGACCACGCGGCGGGGTCGAGCTCGTCCACCTCCACATGCAGCGCCTGCAACGGCGGCATGCCCCAGGCATCGACAGTGGCGCGCGCGCTGCCGCGACCGCCATTGCCGCTCAACTCTGCCGCCAGTTGCAGCGCGCGCAGCGAGCCGCTGCCGGTCAGATCGGCCTGCACCGCGCTGCCCGCCAGCGTCGCGCGCAGTTGCGCCTGCGCATCGACGGCGAAGGGCGCGGCGGTGGCCACGCGGGCGCGGCCCTGCACGTGCAGCGGCGCGGCGCGGTCGCCGAGTTCGGCGCGAAGCCCCTCCAAGGTGTGCGACTCGGCGCCGAGCGCGACGCGCGCGGCGAGGCCGCGCAGGGCCAGGCCGTCGATCTGCGCTTCGGCCACGGTCAGGCGGTCGATGTTGAGGGCGAGCGGCAGCGCGAGCGAGGCCGGCGGCGCGGTGGGCGCGGCAGCCGCCGGCAGGCGGATGCGCAGCCGCTCGGCGGCCACTTCGGCCAGATCGAGTTGCAGCGGCGCGAGGGACAGGCCGCGCGGCGCCACGCGCAGGCCGTCGATCTCCACCGCCGCCGCCTCGCTGTCGAGGCGCAGCGCGCCAATGCGGAAGCCACCGATGAGCGAGCCGTCCACGTCGCGCGCCTCCAGCGTGCCGGGCAGCACGGCCCCAGCGGCGGTCAGCAGCGCGCGCAGGCCGCTGGCCGTGCCGCCGAGCCAGATCGGCACGGCCACCACGACCGCCACCGCCAGCAGGCTGCCGGCGAGCAGGCGCCGCCACGGCAGGCGCGAGCGCGGGGCAGGGGCGGGCGCGTCGTTCATCGCTCAGAAGGTGATCGCCACCGAGAAGTAATAGCGCCACTGCCGCGCCTGCTCGCCCCAGGCGGCATCGAGGGCCAGCGGGCCGACGGCGGTGCGCCAGCGCACGCCCAGACCGTAGCCGCGGACCAGGCCCGACTCGCGCAGGTTGTCGGAGGCGTTGCCGGTGTCGAAGAAGGCGGCGCCGCCCCATTCGGCGGTGAACCAGCGCGTGTACTCGACCGAGCCCACCAGCAGCGACTTGCTGCCCAGCACCGCGTCGCCGTCGGGCAGGCCCAGGCTCTGGTAGCCGTAGCCGCGCACGCTGCCGCTGCCGCCGGTGCGGAACAGGAACTCGTTGGGCACGAGGTTGGTGTCGTCGGCAAAGACGTGGCCGGCTTCGGCGCGCAGCAGCAACTGGTCGCGCGGCGACAGCGGCACGTAGCGCAGATAGCGGCCGTAGGCGTAGAGGAAGAAATTGTCGGCCGCACTCGGGGCCGACTGCGTGCGTACGCCCACCGCGCCGGTCAGGCTCAAGGCGTCGCCCTGGCGCGGGTCGAGCAGCGAATCGAGCGTGCGCCGCGTCCACGTGTAGCTGGTGGTGACGACATTGTTGCGCTCGCCGGACTCGCGCGGCTCGTCGGCGAGCCAGCGCAATTCGCTCTGGAAGCCCAGCGCCAACCGCGTGTCGATGGTGCCGCCGTCGAAGCGGCGCGAGTGCTCGCGCGCGGCGCCGACGGCGGCGCGCTCGGTCTCCACGTTCTCGATGTCGGTGCGCTCGGCCAGCACGCCCAGGCTGTCCACCGCGCCGTTGGGCTTGGGCGGCAGCACGAGGTCGGCAAAGGCGCCGTAGCGCAGCCGGTCGATGCCGGCGCCGGCGCGCAAGGTGTACGGCCGGTCGAACACCAGCGTCTGCCGATACAGCAGTTCCAGTTGCGGGCCGAAGTTGGTCGAGTAGCCGACGCCGACGTTCAGCCGCCGCGTCTGCGCCTCGGTCACCTCGACCCGGATCGGCATCTCGCGCGGCGCGGCGGGATCGGCGTCGACCTCCACCCGCACCGAGGAGAAAAACGGCGTGTCCTGTAAGCGGCGCTGAAACTCCAGCAGCTCGACCGCGTCGTAGGGCGCGCCGGGGCGGAAGGGGTTGAAGCGCTCGATCAGCTGCGGCTGAAAGCGTTCGAGCCCGCGGATCTCGAGCGCGCCGAAGGTGAAGGCGGGCCCGCTGTCGATCTCCACCCGCAGCCGCGCCTGCGAGCTGCTGGGGTCGATCTCGGCGTCGGAGGCGACGATGCGCGCCGCGGCAAAGTCGCGCGCGCTCACGGCGCGCAACAGCGCGGTCTTGGCCGTGCCCCAGACCGCGTCGCGAAACGGCGCGCCCACCGGCAGTTCCCAGCCGGCGCGCAGCGCGGCCATGCGCTCGGCATCGGCGGCGAGGGCGCCGGTGAAGGCAAGATCGACCGACTGCACGGTGGTGCGCGGCCCCAGTTGCACGGCGACGGTCAGGCCATTGCCCGCATCGGCGGGTGCGGCGGTCAGCACTGGCGTGAAGTAGCCCTCGGTGGCGAGCGCCGCCTGCAGGTTGTCGCGCAGACGCCGGCGCAGGCGCTCCTTGTCTTCGGCGTCGGTGCCCTGGTTCAGGCGCAAGGTGGTGTCGAGCGTGCGTTGCAACAGTGTGGCGACCTCCGCCGGCGCGTCGGGCGGCAAGCTCAGCCGCGCCGGCTGCGCCGTCGCTGCCGGCGGCGCGATGGCAAGCGCGATCGTCAGGGCGGCAAGGAGCAGGCGTGGGAGCACGGTGCGGGGTGAGCGCGCCCGGCGGGCGCGTGCGGGGCGGGGCAGGCGCGGATTCTATGGGTGCTCGCCGCGTGAGCGGCGCCCGTACAATCGACGCGTTCCTCTTGCGCTTTTTATCGCGCGTCGCCGATGAAACTCTTCGCTTGGCTGCTCGCCCTGGTTTACTTCGGTGCGGTGCTGGTCTTCGCAGTCAACAACGCGGCGCCGGTGCCGCTGCGCCTGACCTCCACGCTGTCTTTGGGCGAAGTCCCGTTGGTGGTGGTGGTGCTGGTCTGCTTTGTCCTTGGCATCGCGCTCGGGTTGGCAGCCATGGTGCCGACCGTCTTCCGCCTCAAGCGCGAGGTGGCGCGGCTGGCGCGCACGCCGCGCCCGCCGTCGGCACAAGAGGCGGCCGAGCGTCTCGGCGACCGGCTCGCCTCCGCCGCGCGCAACGCCGGCGCAGTCGGTGAGTGGGACGGCGAAGACGCCGCACGACGCTGACGGCGATGGGCATCGAACTCGAAGCCTGGCACCTGCTGGCGCTGCCGCTGCTGTTCGTGGCCGGCTGGTATGCGGCGCACTTCGACCGCCGCCGCCGCCCCGGCGACGCCGGCGCGCTGCCGCAGTCGATGTTCCGCGGCCTGAACCTACTGCTCACCGAGCAGCCGGACAAGGCGATCGACGCCTTCATCGAGGTCGCCAAGCTCGACCCGGAGACCATCGAGCTGCACTTTGCGCTCGGCAATCTGTTTCGCCGCCGCGGCGAGATCGACCGCGCGGTGCGCATCCACACGCACCTGTTGAATCGCGCCGACCTGCCGGCGCGCCAGCGCAGCGCGGCGCTGGCCGAACTGGGCCAGGACTTTCTGGCGGGCGGCCTGCTCGACCGCGCCGAAGACGCCTTTGACCGGCTGGTGGACGACCCGGCGCACCGGCTCACCGCGCTGCGTGCGCTGGCGCGCCTGTACCAGATGGAGCGCGACTGGGACAAGTCGATCGACTGCGCGCGCCGCCTGGAACGCGAGGCCGGCGAGTCGCACCACGTGGAGATCGCGCACTTTCATTGCGAACTGGCGCAGCAGGCGCTCGGGCAGGGCGACCTGGCGCGCGCGCAGCAGCAGCTCGACGAGGCGTTAGCGGCCCATCGGCGCTCGGTGCGGGCGACGATCCTCGCCGGCGACCTGGCCGCCCGCCTCGAGGCG
>JAJTHJ010000314.1 GCA_021298875.1 Burkholderiales bacterium
ACTCATCCCCTTGTCCGCCACCGCCCGAAGACAACTCGGTCACCGCCTCGGAGTTCGACTGTGAAAACCCGGGGAAACATCAGGGGTCGGGGTGGGGGCGGAACTCGGCACTCACGTCCGTTCGCGCGCCTACGCCGCCTCGGCCGTCAATCGCTGCGCGGCATCGATATCCACCGCAACGATGCGCGACACACCCTGCTCCTGCATGGTGACGCCGATCAACTGCTCGGCCATCTCCATCGCGATCTTGTTGTGGGTGATGAACAGGAACTGCGTGCTCGTGGTCATCGAACGCACCAGCGCGCAGAAGCGGTCGGTGTTGGCATCGTCCAGCGGCGCGTCGACCTCGTCGAGCAGACAGAACGGCGCGGGGTTCAGCTTGAATAATGCAAACACCAGCGCAATGGCGGTCAGCGCCTTCTCGCCGCCTGACAGCAAGTGGATCGAGCTGTTGCGCTTGCCGGGCGGCTGCGCCATCACCTGCACGCCGGCATCGAGAATCTCCTCGCCGGTCATCACCAACTTGGCCTCGCCACCGCCGAAGAGCTTGGGGAAGAGCTGGCCGTAGTGCAGATTGACCTGATCGAAAGTCTGTTGCAGCAACTCGCGCGTCTCGCGGTCGATGCGGCGGATCGCGTCTTGCAGTGTGTCGATGGCGGCTTTCAAGTCGGCCGACTGCGCATCGAGAAAGTTCTTGCGCTCGCGGCTGGCGGTCAATTCGTCCAGCGCGGCGAGATTGACCGCGCCGAGCGCGGCGATCTCGGCAGCCAGCCGCTCGATCTCGGCGGCCAAGGCCGCGGCTTTGACGGGCTCCGCTTCCAGCTTGGCTGTGAGCGCGGCGATGTCCGCCTGCGCTTCGGCGAGCTGATTCGCAAACTGCTCGGCTGCCAGACGCGCCGCCTGCTCCTTCAACTGCAATTCGGTGATCTTCTCGCGCTTCGGCTGCACGTCGCGCTCGAGCAGCAGACGCCGCTCGTCGGTGGCGCGCAACTGCTGGGTCAATTGATCGAGCCGCGAGCGCGCCTCGCGCAGCCGCTCCTCGAACGTCGTGCGCTGCGCCAGCCACTGGTCCAACCCGCTCTTGACTACGCTGTCGTCCAGGCGCGTCAGCCCGTCCTGCGCCGCCTGCAAGTCGGCCGCCAGCCGCTCGGCATCGCTCTGCGCGACCTCGATCGCATGCGCCACGTCGCCGGCGCGGTTGCGGGCACCGGCGACTTCGTACTCGCAACGCTGCTGGTCGCCCGCCAGTCGCTGCGCGGTCTCGCGCGCGCCGCGCAGCGCGGCGTCGGCACCCTCGTAGGCCACGCGCGCGGCCTCCACCGCCTCTTGCCGCTCGGCCAGCTCGCGGTCCAGTTGCTCGAAGCGGCCATCCGCTTCTTCGCGGTGCCCGCGCAGTTCGGCCTCCTGGCGGCCGACCTCGGCCAGCTCTTCGTCGATCTGGCCGGCGCGGTGCTTGACGCGCTCGATCAGCTCCGCCAGCCGCACCGCTTCCAGTTGCACGCTGTGCAGTGCGCCGCGGATGCGCTCGGCGGTCGCACGCTCCTGCTGCATCTGCGATTCGGCCGTGCGCAACTGCGCTTCGGCCTTGACCAGCGCGGCCACAGCCTGTTCGAGCAGCAGCTTCTGCGCCTTCTGCTCGCGTTCGAGGTTTTCGATTTCCTGCCGGCGCGCCAGCAAGCCGGCCTTGCGGTCGTCGGGTGCGTAGAAGCGCACTCCGTGGCGCGACACCAGATGACCCTCGCGGACGACGAACTGCCCGCCCGGCGGCAGCTGCGCGCGCGCGGCTAACGCCTGTTGCACGCTGTCGGCCACGTAGACGCCCGCCAGCCAGTCGCTGAGCACGGCGGCCAGTTGCGCGTCGTGGCCGCGCACGCGCTCGGCCAGCCGCGTAAAGCCCGGCAGCGCCGGCGATTCGCCTGCGGCCGCATTGGCCGCGGAGAAGAACGCCACCCGCGCTGGCGGCGCGTTGCCGGCCAGTCCACCGAGGGTGTCGAGGCGGCCGACTTCGAGGCTTTCCACGCGCTCGCGCAGCGCCGCTTCGAACGCCACTTCCCAACCGGCTTCCACGTGCAACCGGTTGAAGAGCCGCGGCAGCGACTCCAGGCCTTGCATGCGCAACCAGGGGTCGAGCTTCTCGTCGGCCTGCACGTTGGCCTGCAACTCGCGCAGCGCGTGCAAACGCGCTTCCAGCCGCGCGGCGGCTTCGTTCTCGCGCGTGCGGGCGTCGGCCTGCTGCTGGCGATCGGCCTGCCACTGCTGCGCCTGCGTCTGCAACTGCTGCTGGCGCTCGGCGCCGGCGGCGAGTTCGGTTTCGTGGCGCGTAGCCTCGGCGCGCAGCGCGGCTAGCCGCTCCTCGTCGGGGGCGCCCAGGTGCGTGCGCTCCCGCTGCAAACGCTCGCGCCGCTGTTGCAGCGCGCTTAGTTGGCGGTCGAGGCCGCGCTGCTCGCTGCCGGCAGCTTCGATCGCCTGCTCGGCCACGCGGGTTTCGGCCTGCGCGGCCGACAGTGCGTCGCGCGCAGCGCCGTAGGCGGTCTCCCGTTGCGGCAACGTGGCCAGATGTGCCGCCACTGCCTGCGCGGCGTCAGCCACGCGGGCGCCGCCATCGGCAATTGCGCGCTCCAGTTCCGCGGCGCGCGCCTTGAGGTCTTCGGCCTCCGCCAGACGCCGCTCGCGCGTGGCGCGCAACGTCTCGATCTGTGTGGCCAGCCGCGTGCGCGCCTCGGCGATCATCCGGATCTCGGATTCGAGCTTGCCGATCTCGGCATTTACGCGCAGCACTTCGCTCTGCTCGGCATGCACCGCGTCGCTCGCCGCGTAGTGGGCGGCGCGCTGCTCTTCCAGTTCGCGCTCGGCGGTGCGCAGTTCGGCCAGATGCGCTTCCAGCGCGGTGCTGCGCGTGGCGATGTCGCGCTCGACCTTGGCGCGCTCGGCCTCCGCCTCGTTGCGGCGCGTGAGCCAGAGCAGGTGCTGGCGCTCGTCGTGTGCGCTTTGCAGCTCGCGGTATCTTTGCGCGACCTCGGCCTGGCCTTCGAGCTTGACGATCTGGCTGTCGAGCTCGCGCAGGATGTCTTCGACCCGCACCAGGTTGTCGCGGGTGTCGGCCAGGCGATTCTCGGTCTCGCGGCGCCGCTCCTTGTAGCGCGACACGCCGGCCGCTTCTTCGAGGAAGACACGCAACTCTTCGGGCCGCGCCTCGACGATGCGCGAGATCATCCCCTGGCCGATGATCGCGTAAGCACGCGGGCCGACCCCGGTGCCGAGGAACATGTCGTGTACGTCGCGCCGGCGCACGTTCTGGTTGTTGATCAGATAGCTCGACGCGCCGTCGCGCGTCAGCACGCGCTTGACGGAAATCTCCGCGTATTTGCCCCACTCGCCGCCGATGCGACCGTCGTGGTTGTCGAACAGCAGTTCCACGCTGGCGCGCCCGCCCGGCTTGCGGTTGCCCGAGCCGTTGAAGATCACGTCCTGCATCGACTCGCCGCGCAGTTCGGCGGCCTTGGACTCGCCAAGCACCCAGCGCACCGCGTCGATCACGTTGGACTTGCCGCAGCCGTTGGGGCCGACCACGCCGACCAGATGGCCGGGCACATCGATCGTGGTGGGATCAACAAAGGACTTGAAGCCGGCGAGCTTGATCTGCCGTAGACGCACGTTGGATTCCGGGAAAAATGCGCGCTGCGCGGTGGTGTGGGGCTGTCGCGCGCGGTTGAAAACAGGGTCGTTCGTATAATAGCAACGCCCTCTAAAAATGCGGTTCGCCGCTCTTGCATCGCGATGTCCACGCGGCCTTCCAAACGCCTCGACACCTTCCCGAATCCGCAGCCCGCGCGCGACTACCGGGTGCATATCGAGATTCCCGAATTCACCTGTCTGTGCCCGCTCACCGGCCAGCCGGACTTTGCCACGCTGCTGCTCGACTACATCCCGGACAAGCGCAACGTGGAGTTGAAGAGCCTGAAGCTCTACGCCTGGAGCTTCCGCAACGAAGGGGCGTTTCACGAAGCAGTCACCAACCAGATCGTGGACGATTTGGTCGGTGCCTTGGCGCCGCGCTACCTGCGGCTGACGGCCAAGTGGTACGTGCGCGGCGGAATTTTCACGACGGTGGTGGCCGAGCACCGCAAGCGCGGCTGGAAGCCGGCGCCGCGGGTGGAACTCGACGAGTTTGCAGCGGCTGCGCCGATGCGGGGTTGATGTGACTCCGGTAATCGGCGCTACATGCACAGCGCACCGTCGTGCTCACGGGCCGGCGGTGGCCGGCACTCCTCCCTCACCCCCACCCCTCTCCCGAGGGGAGAGGGGCCTTAAGCCCTCTCCCCCCGGGAGAGGGTGGCCGCGCAGCGGCCGGGTGAGGGAAGACCGCTGCCTACGGCGCTACAGCGTCACCAGCTTGGTGTGCCGATGAATCCCGATCTCGCCAAGCTCCAGCCCTACCCGTTCGAACGGCTGCGCCAGCTGTTTGCGGGCGTCACACCGCCCGCGCATTTGAAGCCGATCAACCTGTCGATCGGCGAGCCGCGGCATCCGACGCCGCAACTGATCTTCGACGCACTGACCGCGGCGCTGCCGGGGTTGGCCAATTACCCCACCGTCCTCGGCACGCCGCAGTTGCGCGAGGCGATCGCCGGCTGGTTGCAACGACGCTATGGCTTGCCGGCGATCGACCCGGCGACTCGGGTGCTGCCGGTGCTGGGCTCGCGCGAGGCGTTGTTTTCCTTCGCACAGGTGGTGGTGGATCGCACGCGGCCGGCCGCAGTGGTGGCGCCCAACCCCTTCTATCAAATCTACGAAGGCGCGGCGCTGCTGGCCGGTGCGGAGCCGATTTACCTGCCCACGACCGCGGCCAACGGCTTCCGGATGGAGTTCGAGCGGCTGACGCCCGAGCAATGGCGTACCGTGCAACTGGTTTACGTTTGCACCCCCGGCAACCCGACCGGCAAGGTGATGACGCTGGACGAATGGAAGGCGCTTTTCGAACTGGCCGACCGCTACGGCTTCACCATCGCCAGCGACGAGTGCTATTCCGAGATCTACTTCGAAGAAGGCCGCGCCCCGCTCGGCGGACTGCAAGCCGCGCGCGCCTTGGGGCGCGACGACTTTGCACGGCTGGTGGTCTTTGGCAGCCTGTCCAAGCGCTCCAACGCGCCAGGGTTGCGCTCCGGCTATGTGGCGGGCGACGCGCAAGTGCTCGCCAAGTTCCTGCTCTACCGTACCTACCACGGTAACGCGATGAGCCTGCCGGTGCAGGCCGCCAGCATCGCCGCGTGGAACGAGGAAGCGCACGTGATCGAAAACCGCCGCCTCTACGCGGCGAAGTTCGCGCAGGCCACGCCGATCATCGGACACGCGCTGCGCGTGCAGCCGCCGGAAGCCGCCTTTCACCTTTGGGCCCACACCCGCGGCGACGATGAGGCCTACGCAAAACGCCTCTACGCCGAATGCAACGTGACGGTACTGCCCGGCAGCTACCTGTCGCGCACGCGCGATGGGCAGAATCCCGGCGCCGGCTATGTTCGGATCGCGCTGGTGGCCACCGAGGACGAGGTGCTCGAAGCCGCTCACCGAATCGCCATGCTCACCGACAAACTCTGAGGATCGAATGGACGCACAAAGCATCATCGAAACCGCATGGGAACACCGCACGAAGATCAGCCCCGGCGAAGAGCTGGGTGACCTGCGGCAGGCGGTCAACCGAACCATCGCCCTGTTGGACGCCGGCAAACTGCGCGTGGCGGAGAAGCGCGACGGCCAGTGGATCGTCCACCAGTGGGTCAAGAAGGCGGTGCTGTTGTCCTTCCGCCTGCATGAGAACCAGATTGCGGAAGCGGGCGGCTACACCCGCTTCTACGACAAGGTGCAAGGCAAGTTCTCCGAGTACAGCGAGGCAGACTTCGTGGCTGGCGGCTTTCGCGTGGTGCCGCCGGCGATGGTTCGCCGCGGCGCCTACATCGCACGCAACGTGGTGTTGATGCCCTCCTACGTCAACATCGGCGCCTACGTGGACGAAGGCACGATGGTCGACACCTGGGTCACCGTCGGCTCCTGCGCGCAGATCGGCAAGAACGTGCATCTGTCGGGCGGGGTCGGCATCGGCGGCGTGCTGGAGCCGCTGCAAGCGAACCCGACCATCATCGGCGACAACTGCTTCATCGGCGCCCGCTCCGAGGTGGTCGAAGGCGTGATCGTCGAGGACAACTGCGTGCTCGGCATGGGCGTCTACATCGGCCAGAGCACCAAGATCTACGACCGCGCCACCGGCGAGATCCACTACGGCCGAGTACCGGAAGGGTCGGTGGTGGTGGCCGGCGGCCTGCCCGCCAAGGACGGCTCGCACAGCCTGTATTGCGCGGTGATCGTCAAGCGGGTGGACGCCGGCACGCGGGCCAAGACGGCGATCAACGAACTGCTGCGCGCCTGAGTGCGCGACTTGCCGCGCTCTGCCCACTGCGTATCCTCTCCCCTCCTCGACTTCGCCCGCGGGGTACGCCATGGCGCTCGAAGACCTGTTCCGGATGATGGCCGAGCGCTCGGCCTCGGACCTCTACCTGTCGGTCGATGCCCCGGTCACGTTCCGCGAGCAGGGGGTGTGCGTGCCGTTGGGTGAGGCGCGCCTGACCGAGACGCAGTTGCGCGAGTTGCTGGCCGAGCGCCTGACGCCTGAGCAGTGGGCCACCTGTGAGCGGCAGCGCGAGTTGAACGTCGGCCTGCGCCTGCCTGCCGTGGGCAGCTTCCGCGTCAGCGCCTTCACGCAGCGCGGCCAGCCGGCGGCCGTGGTCCGCTACATCCCCGAGGAGATTCCGGGGCTCGACCGACTCGGTCTGCCGGCGGCGCTGCAGCGGATGGCGCTGCAGGGCAGCGGCCTGATCCTGGTCGCTGGCGCCGCCGGCTCCGGTAAGACGACCACCGTGGCCGCGATGCTCGATCATCGCAATGCGCTCATGAGCGGGCACATCCTGACCTACGAGGAGCCGATCGAATATCTGTTCCGCAACCGCAAGTCGATTGTCAATCAGCGCGAACTCGGCATCGATGCACCGTCGCTCGAAGCGGCGCTGGCTAACGCCCTGCGCCAGGCACCCGACGTGCTGATGCTGGGCGAGATTCGCGACCGCGAGACGATGAGCGCGGCGCTCGCCTATGCAATGTCCGGGCACCTGGTGGTGGCAACGATTCATGCGACCAACAGCGCCTACGCGCTGAACCGGGTCATCAGTTTCTACCCCCCGCAGACGCGCGAGTCGCTCTTCAAAGACCTCGCCATCGCCCTGCACGCGATCGTCGCCTTGCGCCTGGTTCGGGCGCACGATGGCCGGCGCCTGCCCGCGGTGGAGATTCTGACCAATACCGGCTACACGACCGATCTCATCGACCGCGGCGACGTGCAGGCAATCAAGGAGGCGCTGGCCTCCAGCCTGGCGCCGCGCAGCCAGACCTTCGAGCAAAGCCTGTACGCGCTTCTGCAACAGGACGCCATTACGCGCGCCGAAGCCCTGGCCGCCGCCGACTCCGAAAACAACCTGCTCTGGCTGATCAACAACGCCGGCAAACCGCCGAACGCGACGGCCACGCCGGACGACGATCCGCACAAGGCAAGCTTCTCCGAATTCAGTTTGAATCTCTGATCCCGTGTCTGCGACCTTTGATCTTGTCCGCGACCTGATCTCCCGCCCTTCCGTCACCCCCGAGGACGGCGGCTGCCAGGATGCGATCGCGCAGCGTCTGACCCCGTTGGGCTTCGTCGCCGAAACCATCGCCCGCAAAGGGACAACCAACCTTTGGTTGCGGCGCGGGCGCGAGCGACCGCTGATCGTGCTGGCCGGCCACACCGACGTGGTGCCGACGGGGCCTTTGCACGATTGGACTTCGCCGCCGTTCGAGCCGACGCTGCGGGACGGTCGGCTGTACGGCCGCGGCGCGAGCGACATGAAGAGCTCGCTCGCCGCCTTCGTCGTCGCTGTAGAAGAGTTCGTCGCCGCGCACCCACGGCATCGCGGTTCGATCGCGCTGCTGCTCACCTCCGACGAAGAAGGCCCGGCCACCGACGGCACCGTGGCCGTGGTCGAGGCGCTGCGCGCGCGCGGCGAAGCGCTCGATTGCTGCATCGTCGGCGAGCCGACTTCGGTCGAGCGGCTGGGCGACACGATCAAGAATGGCCGGCGCGGCTCGCTGTCCGGGCGCCTGACGGTCAAGGGCGTGCAAGGCCATGTCGCCTACCCGCATCTGGCGCGCAACCCCGTGCACGAGCTTGCGCCAGCGCTGGCGGAACTCGCTGCGGAGCGTTGGGACGAAGGCAACGAATTCTTCCCGCCGACGACGTTTCAGGTTTCCAACATCCACGCCGGCACCGGCACCGGCAACGTGATTCCCGGCGCCTGCGTGGTGGATTTCAACCTGCGCTTCGCACCGGTGTCCACCGCGCTGGAATTGCAGCAGAGGATCGAAGCGATCCTCTCCAGGCATCGACTCGACTACGAGATGCAGTGGACGGTTGGCGCGCAACCGTTCCTCACGGCACGCGGCAGTCTGGTCGAAGCGCTTTCACAGGCGATTGCCGAGACGACGGGTGTGGCGCCGCAACTGTCCACAACCGGTGGCACCTCGGACGGGCGCTTTCTGGCAACGATCTGCCCGCAGGTGGTCGAGTTCGGCCCGTGCAATGCGAGCATCCACAAGATCGACGAGCACATCGCCGTGGCCGATCTGGAGCCACTAAAGAACGCGTACCGGCGCACGCTGGAACTGCTGCTCGCATGAGCGCGCCGGGCCGCTCCCCAGCGCTCATCCCGCAGCGCGCAGCGCGGAGGGTAGTCCAGTGAGCCCGCTGGGCCGACCCGAGGGCGAATCCCGAGCACGCAGCGCGAGGGACGTCCAATGACCGGCGAACTGCAAACCCTGCGCGACTTGCTGCGCTGGGCCGTCACGCGCTTCAACGCGGCCAACCTCGCCTTCGGCCACGGCCAGCCGGACGCCTACGACGAAGCGGTGTTCCTGCTGCTGCACGCGCTCAGTCTGCCGACCGAGCGGATCGAAGCCTTCCTCGACGCGCGGCTGCTGCCCGACGAGCTCGCCCGCCTGCGGGAGCTGATCGAGCGCCGCGTGACCGAGCGCAAACCGGCCGCGTACTCGCTCAATGAAGCCTGGTTGCAGGGCTACAAGTTTTACGTCGATGAACGCGTGATCGTGCCGCGCTCGTTTATCGCCGAACTGCTGCATGAGGGACTGCAACCCTGGGTCGAGGACGCGGAGGCCGTCGGCAGCGTGCTCGATCTGTGCACCGGCTCGGGCTGCCTCGCGATCCTCGCTGCTGAGGCTTTTCCGCGGGCGAGCGTGGATGCGGTCGATTTGTCCGCCGACGCGCTGCAAGTCGCCCAACGCAACGTCGCCGACTACGGCCTGCAAGAGCGCGTGCGACTCGTGCAGTCCGATCTCTGCAAGGCGCTGGGCAAGCGCAAGTACGACCTGATCCTGTCCAACCCGCCCTATGTGCCGGCGGCGGCGATGCAAAGCCTGCCCGCCGAGTACCGCCACGAGCCGCAGATGGCGCTGGCGGGCGGCGAAGACGGCACCGACTTCGTCGCCCAGCTGATCGCGGATGCGTCCAAGCACCTGAAGCGCCGCGGCATGTTGATCGTCGAAGTCGGCGGTGAGCGCGCTGCTGTTGAACGACGCTTCCCCGCCCTGCCGTTCACCTGGCTCACGACGAGCGGTGGGGACGACATGGTGTTCCTCCTGCGTGCCGAAGATTTGGGACCACGTTAACGCTGCGTCCTCAGCCTCGGTGAACGCCAACCGATCACCGATCACGGATCACCGCCTTGCTTCGCCTCCTCAACCTCACCCTCGCCCGCGGCGTGCGCGTGCTCTACCGCGGCGCCTCAGCCGTCGCGGCGCCCGGCGAACGCGTGGGACTGGTGGGCGCCAACGGCAGCGGCAAATCGAGCCTGTTCGCCGCCATCCTCGGCGATCTGGCTCCTGAGGCGGGCGCCATCGAGGCCCCGCCGTCGGCGCGCCTCGCGCACGTCGCGCAAGATATCGAGGCGCGCGACGAAGCCGCGCTCGACTACGTGGTGGCCGGCCACGCGCCGCTCGCCGAGGCGCGCGCCGAACTCGCCGCCGCCGAAGCGGGTCACGACGACCTGCGCCTGGCCCACGCACACGCGCATCTGGCGGAACTCAACGAATCC
>JAJTHJ010000064.1 GCA_021298875.1 Burkholderiales bacterium
GAAAGGTGCGCACCTCCGTGCGCACCGGCACCGAGAAGCCGTACCACGCGCCGTACCAGCCGGAAAACCCGGTCACGCCCCAGGCCGGGGGCGCCTGCTGGATCACGCGCGTCTCGGTCTCCTGCCCCGTGATCGCTGAGGACACGATCGAGCGTGCCCCCTTCGCACGCGCGGCGGCGAGCAGCGCGTCGCCAGACCGTTCGTCGATGGGGTCGGTCGCCGCGTAGCTCGGGGTGGCCGCCAGCCCGCGCGCTTTAAGCGCGGCGACCATCTGGTCTTCGTACAGGCGGCGCACGGTCGGGTCGCGCGCCACGCCGACCACCAGCACCGGCGCTTCGACCTTGCGGCCGGCGGCGGCCGGGTCGGTCCACACCGCATCGACCCGGGTGGACGAGCAGGCGGTGAGCGCGGCCGCCGCGGCAAGCGCGGCCAGAGCGAGCGGCAAGGATGAGATCAGGCGCATGGCGGGACTCCAAGGACAGGCGATGCGCGAACCTTAGCGCACACCGCCCGCTGCGCGCTACAGTGGCAAGGCCATGCGTCTCACCTTTTACGGCGCCGCCGGCGAGGTAACCGGCTCCTGCCTGCACGTGCAGGCGGGCGCGGCGCGCTTCCTCGTCGATTGCGGCATGTTTCAGGGTGCCGCGCGCGGGCCGCACAACGCCGCGGCGCGCAACCGCGCCAACTACGGGCGCGAGCTTGGCCCGCTCGACTTCGTGCTCGTCACGCACGCGCACATCGACCACTGCGGGCTGCTGCCGCGCTTTGCCGCCGGCGGGCCGCCGATCTTTTGCACCAAACCGACCGCCGATCTGATCCCGGTGATGCTGAAGGACAGCGCGCACGTGCAAAGCCGCGGCGCGCGCCGCGGCCGCCGGGCGGCGGCGACCGACGCGCCGCTGTACACGATGGCCGAGGTTGATCGGCTCGCCACGCGGCTGCATGGCGTGCCCTACGGGGTACCGGTCCAGCCTCATCCGGACGTGACGGTGACGCTGAAGAGCGCCGGCCACATCGCCGGCGCGGCGTTTGCGGAAATCCGGGTGCGCGAAGGCCGGCGCGAGAGAACGCTGACCGTCTCCGGCGACCTCGGCGAGCACTCGCCGCTGGTGGTGCGCGACCGCGATCCGCCCGCCGCCACCGAGGTGCTGGTGGTCGAGTCCACCTACGGCGACCGCAATCACCGCCCGCTGGCCGCCACCGAGGACGAGCTCGTGCAGGTGCTGCACGAGGTGCTGCACGAGCGGCGCGGCAACGTGATCGTGCCGGCCTTTGCCCTCGGCCGCGCGCAGGAGTTCCTGGTGCTGCTGTACCGGCTGGCGCGCGCCGGGCGCGTGCGCGTGCCGCTGGTGTTCGTCGATTCGCCGCTGGCGCGCCAGGCGGCGGACGTGACCTTCGCCCACCTGGACGCGCTCGACGAGCTGGCCGCCGAGTTCCACGCCGCGCAGCGGACGCGCCAGCTGCCGTTCGAGCTGCGCTACACGGAAAGCGTGGACGACTCGATCTTCCTCAACTCGCTGCGCCAGGGCGCGCTGATCGTCGCCGCCAGCGGCATGTGCGACGCGGGGCGCATCCGCCATCACTTGCGGCACAACCTGCCGCGCGCCGAGTGCGGCGTGCTGTTCACCGGTTATCAGGCCTCGGGCACGCTGGGGCGGCGCATCGTCGATGGCGCGCGCAGCGTGCATCTCTTTGGCGAGACGATCCCGGTGCGCGCCTCGGTGCACACGCTGGGCGGCCTGTCCGCGCACGCCGGGCAGGACTCGCTGATGCAGTGGCTGCGCGCACTGCCCGGCAAGCCGCGCGCGACGTATGTCGTGCACGGCGAGCCGCAGGCGGCGCACGCCTTGTCCGCGCGCATCGCGCGCGAGTTGCGCTGGGCGCCGACGGTGGCGGCGGCGGGGGTGGGCTATGAGGCTTGATTCGAGACTTCGATTGCCGCGCTCCGCCCCCACCCCGGCCCTCCCCCGTAAACGGGGGAGGGGGATTGCTCCCTCCCCTGCGAAGCGGGGGAGGGCTGGGGTGGGGGCGCTGAGCGCTGAACGAAGATGAACGGCCCCTCCTCCCTAGCCGCCCGCCGCATCGGCATCGACACCTATCGCGAGAACGTCGCTTACCTGCGGCGCGATTGCCCGGTGGTGCGGGCCGAGGGCTTCCAGGCGCTGGCCAAGGTGCAGGTGGCCGCCAACGGCCACAGCATCGTCGCCGTGGTCAACGTGGTGGACGACGCGGCACTGCTCGGCGAGTGTGAACTCGGCTTGTCCGAAGAAGCCTTTGCACAACTCGGCGTGGTCGAGGGTGCGGCGGTGGCCATCGCCCACGCCGAACCGCCCGCGTCGATGCCGGCCCTGCGCGGCAAGATCGGCGGCGAGCGTCTTGGGCGTGACGAACTGGCCGCCATCGTCCGCGACATCGCCGCGCGGCGCTATTCCAAGATGGAACTGGCGGCCTTCCTCGTTGCCACCAGCCAGTTCGAACTCGACCGCGACGAGGTGCTGCATCTGACCGCGGCGATGGTCGCGGCCGGCCGCCGCTTCGACTGGCGCGAGCATCCGGTGGTGGACAAGCACTGCATCGGCGGCATCCCCGGCAACCGCACCTCGATGCTGGTGGTGCCGATCGTCGCCGCGCACGGGATGCTGATTCCCAAGACTTCGAGCCGCGCAATCACCTCGCCCGCCGGCACGGCCGACACGATGGCGGTGCTGGCCGAGGTTGAACTGCCGTTCGAGCGTATGCGCGAGATCGTGCGCGCGCATCGCGGCTGCCTCGCCTGGGGCGGGCGCGCCGCGCTGTCGCCGGCCGACGACGTGCTCATTTCGGTCTCGCGCCCGCTGGCGCTGGACTCGCCGGGGCAGATGGTGGCGTCGATCCTCTCGAAGAAGATCGCCGCCGGCTCCACCCACCTGGTGCTCGACATCCCGCTGGGGCCGACTGCCAAGGTTCGGCACAGCGACGACGCGCAGCGGTTGAAAAAGCTCTTCAAGTACGTGGCGCATCACCTCGGCGTGACGCTCGATGTGGTGATCACCGACGGCCGCCAGCCGGTGGGCCGCGGCATCGGCCCGGTGCTGGAGGCGCGCGACGTGCTGGCGGTGCTGCACAACGATCCAGACGCGCCCAACGATCTGCGCACCAAGGCGCTGCGGTTGGCGGGCCGCGTGCTGGAGTTCGACCCCGACGTGCGCGGCGGAGAAGGCTTTGCCATTGCGCGCGACATTCTCGATTCCGGCCGCGCGCTTGCGAAGTTCGACGCGATCGTCGAGGCGCAGGGTCGCAAGCCCTTTAACCGCGCCGCGCCGCCGCTGGCGCCACTGGTCTTCGAGGTGCTCGCTGCGGACGACGGCGTGGTCGCCGCGATCGACAACCAGCGGCTGGCGCGCATCGCGCGGCTGGCGGGTGCGCCCAAGGTCGCCGGCGCCGGGGTGGACCTGCTGCACAAGGTCGGCGCCACGGTCGCGCGCGGCGCGCCGCTCTATCGCATCCACGCCGCCAGCCGTGCCGAACTGGACTTCGCCCGCCGTGTGGCCGAGGTGGCGAGCGGCTATACGATCGGCGCCGCCGCGACCGCCGCCGATCCCCTGCCGGACTTCTGATGCTGCTCTACTTCGACGACGAACATGCGCTCGCCCAGCGCATCGGCGCCGCGGCCGGACTGACCACGGCGCCGATTGCGCGCCACCGCTTTCCCGACGGCGAAAGCAAGCTCACGCTGCCGCCGCAACTGCCGCCGCGCGTGGTGCTGCTGCGCGGGCTGGATCACCAGCCCAACGACAAACTTGCGGAGTTGCTGCTCACCGCCGGCGGCGCACGCGAACTCGGCGCGCAGCGGCTGACGCCGGTGGCGCCGTATCTGGCCTACATGCGGCAGGACATGGCCTTCGCGCCGGGCGAGGCGGTGAGCCAGCGCATCCTCGGCCGGCTGTTGGCGAGCCACTTCGATGCCGTGGTGACCATCGACCCGCATCTGCACCGGATCAATGCGCTGGCCGACGCCGTGCCGGCTGCGCACGCAGTTGCACTTCCGGCCGCCGCGCTGCTCGGCCGCTGGATCGCGCAGCAGCAGCCCGGTGCCTTGCTGCTCGGGCCCGATGCCGAGGCCGCGCAATGGGTCGAGGCCGCTGCACAGGCCGCCGGCACCGACTGGGCCGTGTGCCGCAAGCAGCGCCACGGCGACCGCGCGGTGCAGATCGCGCTGCCGTCGATCGCCTTTGGCGGACGCGCGGTGGTGCTGGTCGACGACGTGGCGAGCACCGCCGGCACCTTGGTCGCCGCCGCGCGCCGCGCGTTCGCCGCGGGCGCGGCCAGCGTGGACGTAGCGGTCACGCATGCGCTTTTTGTCGGCAACGCACTGGAGTCGCTGCACGCGGCCGGGGTTGCGCGCGTGTGGAGCAGCGACAGCGTGCGCCACACCAGCAATTACGTCGGTGTGGCCGGGTTGATTGCTGCCGCGCTCGCTGGCGGCTGATCGGCGCCGCGCCGGGTCGAAGCCGAAGCGCGATCAGTTCGGCGCGTGGATGCGCGCGCCGACGGGGCAGCCGTCGGGGTTGGCCGGCAGCAATGCAGTTTCGGCCAGCACGATCCCGGATGGAGTTGCGCCGCGGGCGATGAACTGCTTGACGCCGCCGGCGAAGCTCGTCGTGCGCGCGCCGCCGCCGTAGGGGTCGGTGTACCAGACCTCGGTGCCGGTGCCGCCGTTGGCGATCCGCGTGTCGGCCAGCGCAATCCGGCGCTGGCAGTTGCGGAACGGGCTGCCGAGCGCATCGAAGGCCACGCGCTCGCCGAGCGCGGTGGCTGCGCCGTTGGGCGCCAACGCCGTGCAGTCGTTGGTTCCGCGCGGGCGGCGCACGATGCTGCCGGCCTCACCCGGCTGGTCGCACCAGTCGCCGGCGCTGTCCAGCCCCGCGTAGCACAGGCCGACGGTGTAGTCGAGCGCGGCATTGCGGCCGTAGTAGCGGATTGGGTCGTCCACCAGCAGCGCCGTTTCCAGACGCGCCAGTTCGCCGCCGTCGCGGCGCAGGCTGATCGTCGTGTCCCAGCGCTCACGCAGCGCCGCGGTGAGGTCGGAGATGCTGCCGGTGGCGACAAAGGTCTGGTCGCGCGTGCGCTCCGCGTAGGTGGGCAGCCGCCGCGGATCGTCGGCGCTGCCGGGGGCCACCTGCACCGAGTTGGCCGGCACCGGCAGCGCGCCCAGCGGAATCAGCGGCACCGTCGTGCCGTCCACCGGGCCGGCGTCGATCAGCGCCGGCCGGCCGAAAGGCGCGAGCACGCTGGCAACGATCTTGATCGGGTTGTTCGCCGCTTGCGTACCGTGGTTGCAGTCGATGGCGGCCAGGATCGGGTGCAGGTTGCTGGCAAAGGCGTCGGCCGTCGCGGTGCTCTGGTGGTAGGCGAGCAGCACGCGGCAGGTGAGGTCGTAGCTTTCGGTGCCGCCGGCGATGGCCCGGTCGCGCCGCACGCCGTTGCTCACGTAAACCTTGTAGCTCGTGTGCGGCATGCGCCGCTGGCCGATCGCCGGGCTGACGCCCGTGGCGGCGTTGAAGGCGTCCAGTTGCTCTTCGATGTAGCCAAAGGGCACGCCGCTGGCGGCCAGTTCGCTGCTGTCGATACTGCCGTTGCCGTTGGCATCGAAGGCAAAGTGGCGGCGGATGTCGTCCCACCACGCTGCGCCGGCGGGTTCATCCCGTGCTCGTGGCCGAAACTGCACAGGCGCCCGGTGGCCGGGTCGGTCGCCGTCGGCGGATGCCAGGTCGGGTATCGCTTGCCGTCGGGGCCGATTACGAAGTACGTGTCGTGCAGCGACTTCGGGCACTCGTCGGTGAAGCGGGAGTCCGGCGACCACTGGCCCATCGCCGCGCTGTCCGGCCGCGTGCCGCTGCCACCGCCCGAACTGCCGCTGTCGCTGGACTCGCCGGCGCACGAGACGACCGCGCCGGTCAACATCGCTGCGGCTGCCAGTGCAGCTGCCGCGCGTACCGATAAGCCTATCACTGTCATCCCCGTGCCTCCGCCAAAGCCCCGCGGGCGCCGGCGAGCAGCCAGACCACGTCGGCCGCCAGCGCGATGAAGTTGTAGCCGGCCGCCGCGTAACCGCGGGCGGCCTGTGCGTTGCCGGCAAAGATGCCAGCGCTCTTGCCCGCCGCGCGCGCCACCTGGGACACGCGTGCGATCGCTTCGACCACCTGCGGATGCGCCGGGTTCCCGAGATGCCCCAGGCTCGCCGACAGATCGGCCGGGCCGACGAAGAGCGCATCCACGCCCTCGACCGCGGCAATCTCTTCGACCGCTGCTAACGCCGCTGCGCTTTCGATCTGCACGATCGTGCAGGCGTCCTCGTTGGCATGCGCGACGTAGTCGCGCGTCAGGCCAAAGCGTGCGCCGCGGTTGATGCCGGCCACGCCGCGCAGGCCGCCGTTGCCAGCCTGCGGGTAGCGCATCGCCGCCACCGCGCGGCGGGCTTCGTCCGCGGAATTCACGTTGGGGAACAGCACGGTCGCGCCGCCCGCATCCATCGCGCGCTTGACGAGCGCGGGCTGGTTTTCGGTCACCCGCACCACGGGCTGCGCGCCGCCGTTGCCTATGGCCTGTAACTGCGCCACGACCTCCATAGTGTCGGCGGGCGAATGCTCGGTATCGACCACCAGAAAGTCGAAGCCGGCGTGCGACAAGGCCTCGGCCACGAGCGGCGAGGCGAGCGTGAGCCAGCAGCCCCACAGCGGTTGGCGGGCGAGCAGCGCGTGCTTGACGGGATTGGGCATGGTCGCAGGACTCTAGCGCAAGGCCGCGGCAGAGGCCCTGTAGCCTGGATGCAGGCGCGAAGGCGCCGGAATCCGGGAAGGTGCCGCTTGTACGCGCAGTCCCCGGATTCCGCTTCGCTCCATCCGGGCTACGAACTGCGCTTCTTTGCCGCTTTCTTGACGGGCGTCTTGCGTGCCGCTGCTTTGTACGGCGCAGGTGCCGGCTCCTCGGCCTTGGGGGCGGCACTTGCCTTGCCGCGCGCCTCGAACTCGAAGCCCACTTTGCCGTCCAGCTGCTTGACCAGGTACGCGGAGAACTTGCGCCGCGTGCGGTTGGAGACAAAGCCGCGCAGCAGATCGGTGCGGCCGCCGTCCAGCAGCTTTTGCATCTGCGCCGTCTCGATCGGCTGTTGCAGGATCACCTTGCCGGAGCGGAAGTCGCAACTCTTGTCGGGGCCGACCGAACGCTCGCACACATAGGCCATCGGCTGCTCGTAGACCGCGTGGCCGCACTTCGGGCACTGGCCGAGCGGCTGCTGGCCGGAAAAATCCATCGGCTCGGCATCGGCGTCGTCCTGCTGCGCGTTGCCGAAATCGAACTCGATCCGGTAGTCGGGCGCGGTGAGCTTCAACGCCGCCGCAAACGGCCGGCCCTGCTTGCTGCGGAAGCCCGTCAACGGGCCGAGCGCCTTGTCGCGCAGCAGTTGCTCGACCTCGGCGATCTCGAAGAAGCGCCCGCCGGGGTGCTTGCCGATCGAGAAGTCGCAGGCCGTGCAGGCGTAGCGGCTGTAATTCTCCTGCACCTTGGCGCCGCACTTGGGGCAGGGCGTCTTGAGCGTGGCGTAATCGCCCGACACCACGCCGCGCTCGGCGCCGGTGCGGATGCGCTCGACGATGTCCTGCGTCATGTGCGCGATCTCGCCCATGAAGGCGTCGCGCGCCAGCTTGCCGCGCTCCATCTGCGCGAGCTTGTATTCCCACTCGCCGGTCAGCTCCGGCGCATCGAGCGCATCGACACCAAAGCCGCGCAGCGCGCGCAGCAACTGGAAGGCCTTGGCGGTGGGGTGCAGTTCGCGCCCTTCGCGCGCCAGGTAGTTCTCGCTAATCAGCCCTTCGATCACCGCCGCCCGCGTGGCCGGCGTACCCAGGCCCTTGCCGGCCATCGCCGCGCGCAGGTCTTCGTCGTCGATCAGCTTGCCGGCACCTTCCATGGCGCTTAGCAACGTGGCTTCCGTGTAGCGCGCCGGCGGGCGGGTTTGCAGGCCGTTGGCGGCAATCGCCTTGACCGGCACGCGCTCGCCGGCCTCGACCTTGGCGAGCGCGCCTTGCTCCTCCTGCGCCTCCTTGCCGTAGACCGCCAGCCAGCCCGGTTCAATCAGCACCTTGCCTTCGGTCTTGAAGCGGTGCTCGGCCACGGTGGTGATGCGCGTGGTCACCTGATACTCGGCCGAGGGGAAGAACACCGCCAGAAAGCGCTTGACCACCAGGTCGTAGACCTTTTGCTCGGCTTCGGTCAGCGCGCGCGGCGCCTGCAAGGTCGGGATGATCGCGAAGTGATCGGACACCTTGCCGTTGTCGAACACGCGGCGGTTGGGTTTGACCCAGCCCTCTTTTTTGATCTGTCGGGCAAACGGCGCGTAGGCCGGCTGCTCCGCAAGCGCCTCGACCGTCTTCTTGGCCACGCCGAGGTAGTCCTCCGGCAGCGCGCGCGAGTCGGTCCGCGGGTAGGTCAGCACCTTGTGTTTCTCGTACAGCGCCTGCGCCAGCGACAACGTCGACTTGGCCGAAAAGCCGAAGCGCCCGTTGGCTTCGCGTTGCAGCGAGGTGAGGTCGTAGAGCAGCGGCGAGGCCTGCGCGCTGGGCTTGGCTTCCTCGGCCACCGTGCCGGTCTTGCCGGTACAGGCGGCGACGATGGCCTGCGCCTTGTCCTTATCCCACAACCGCTCGGCACGCGCTTCGGCGTCGTTCTCAGGCTTCTTGAACTCGGGGTCGAACCAGCGGCCCTCGTACTCGCCGGCGCGGCAGCCAAAGGCCGCGCGCACCTCCCAGTAGTCGCGTGGCACGTGGCGCTGGATGGCTTCTTCGCGCTCGACCACGATCGCGAGCGTCGGCGTCTGCACGCGGCCCACCGTGGTCAGGAAAAAGCCGCCGTCGCGGCTGTTGAAGGCGGTCATCGCCCGCGTGCCGTTGATGCCGACCAGCCAGTCGGCCTCGGCGCGCGAGCGGGCGGCGTCTTCCAGCCGGCGCATCTCGGCGTCGCTGCGCAGGCCCTCGAAGGACTCGCGGATCGCCGCCGGCGTCATCGACTGCAACCACAGGCGGCGGATCGGCTGTTTGGCCTTGGCGTGCTGCACGATGTAGCGGAAGATCAACTCGCCCTCACGCCCGGCGTCGCAGGCGTTGACGAGTGCGGTCACGTCCTTGCGCTTGATGAGTTTGGTCAGCAGCTTCAAGCGCTCTTCGGCCTTCTTGTCGATCGGCCCGACCTCGAAGGCCGGCGGAATCATCGGCAGGTGCGCAAAGCTCCACTTGCCGCGCGCGACCTCCACCGGGTTGACGAGGGTCAGCAGGTGGCCGATCGCGGAGGACAGCACGTACTCGTCGGACTCGTAGTAGTCCTGCTGGCGCGTGAAGCCGCCCAAGGCCCGCGCGATGTCGCCGGCGACCGAGGGTTTTTCGGCAATGATCAGGGTCTTGCTCATGGGAACTCTGGCGAAAAAGAAGCCGCCTGTGCGTCGACCGCAAGGCGGCGGTGTCTTTTTCCAGAATAACAGGCTGGCAATGATGGCGGCTGCGCCGGCCAATGGGTCGCCGGCTGACGCCGGCTATGACGCCCGCTGCGCGGGCTATGAGCTTCGCCTCCGGAGGGCAGCCGAACCGGCAAGCCCATCATCATCAGCCCGCGCAGCGGGCATCATGCGGCCGCAGGCCGCGATCATTGGGCGGCGCAGCCGCCCTCATCGCCGTCAGTGCAGCACCCGCGCTTCGCCGTCGTCGAGCAACTCGTCGAGCACCAGCTCGTCGATGTCGGCCTGCTGGCTCCACAGCACGAGCAGCGCGATCAGCTTGACCCATTCGAGCGACACCGGCGTTTCGTCCACGGCCAGTGCGCGTTCGATGACGATCTCGCGCTGGCTGGGCGTGAGCTGGCCGGCGCTTTCGAGAAAGGCGAGAAAGCGCAGGCTCTCGGGCGACAGACGCGCGCTTTCGACCTCGGCCAGCACGCGCAGCGAGGCGCTGTGTGCGCTTTGCAGCGCCACCGCGTCGCGGTTGACGCGCGCCAGGCCGTGCAGCCAGGCAAGCGCTTCCTGCACCTCGTCTTCGTCGAAGCCGGCGCCCTCCAGCCGCGCCGACAAGGCCGCGCTGTCGGCGCAGCCGCCCAAGGCGCCCTGGTGTTCGTAGAGGTAGACGAGGACTTCGAACATCGGCGCCGAGCGTACTCTGCGCGGCGCGCCGCTGTCAAAGCCCAGACCGCAACCTTTGGTAGCGGTTACCCGGCAAACGCTCAACATATTGGGCCAGTTCGAGTTCGAGCAGCGCTGCGGCCACGCTGCCGGCGTCCAGCCCGGCACGGGCGGTCAGGGTGTCGAGATCGACCGGGTCTTCGCCGAGTGCGGCGAGCAATTGCGGGTGCGGCGCGTCCGCCGCGGCGCCCGCGGGGGCCGCCGTGGCGGCCGCGTGCGGCAGATGCAGCTCTTCGAGGATGTCGCGCGCCTCTTCGACCAGCTTGGTGCCATCGCGGATCAGGCGGTGGCAGCCGCGCGCCAGCGGCGAGTGGATCGAGCCGGGGATGGCAAACACCTCGCGCCCGGCATCGGCGGCCAAGCGGGCGGTGATCAGGCTGCCCGAGCGCAGTGCCGCCTCGACCACCAGCACGCCGCGCGCGAGTCCGGCCAGCACACGGTTGCGACGCGGGAAGTTGTGCGCCAGCGGCGGCGTGCCGAGGGCGAACTCCGACAGCACCAGCCCGTGCCGCCGCACCTGCTCGGTCAGCGCGGTGTTGGAGCGCGGGTAGACGAGATCCACCCCGGTGCCGACGACGGCGATGGTGCTGGCGGCCGATCCTTCGCCCCGCGCCCGCAGCGCGCCGCGATGGGCGGCGCTGTCGATGCCCAGCGCCAGGCCGCTGACGATGTTCAAACCCGCCTGCGCGAGCGCGAAGGCGAAGGCCTGGGCGGTGGCCATCCCCTGGGTGGTCGCACTGCGCGCACCGACGACCGCCAGCGCCGGCTGCCGCAGCAGCGCCAGATCGCCGATGGCAAAGAGCACCGGCGGCGGATCGGCCGTGGCCAGCAGCGGTTGCGGGTAGTCGGCATCGGCCAGCGTCAGCAGCGCGTGCCGGCGGTCGGCGGCGAGCCAGGCGAGCGTGGCATCGATGCCGGCGCGCACGGCAACATCGGGCGCCGCCGCCAGCGTGCGCGCCAGCGGTTCGGCCACCACCTCACGCAAGGACGCCGCGCCGGCGGCGAAGATCGCCTCGGGCAGCCCGAAGCGCGCCAGCAACTCGCGCGCGGTGCGCGCGCCGATGCCGGGGGTCAGCGTCAGGCGCACCCAGCCGGCGCGCTCGGCATCGCTCGCCATCGCCGACCCGCCCGCGGTGGTTTACTGGCCGCGGTAGATGTCCGGATCGGGCGCGTCCAGGCGGGTACGCGCCGGCAGGTCCTGCTGCCGTTGCGGCATCCGCTGCGCGCGCGGCACAAGCGCATCGTCGGGCTCGCGCAAGCGGTCGCCGACCTTGACCGGTACGGTCGAGCGCACGACCAGCGCGTAGGCGATGTGGTCGAACACGCGGAAGACGAAGACTTCGCCGATTCGTTCGTCGGGTAACTCCACGCTCTGCCAGCCGCGCACGGTGCGGTCGGTGATCGTGCCGCCAACTTGCAGCAAGGCCAGTACGTCGCCCACCTCCAGCCCGTCGGCGCGGCCGCGGTTGAGCGTCACCACACTGCCGCCGGCGGCGTTGTCCAGGCCCCCGTAGACCGAGACGATGCGCGCGTCGATCTGCTGCTGCGGGCGGCGCGGCACGTAGGAGGCGAGCGTCAGCCGCTCGACCGGGATCAGCCGGTCGCCTTCGCCGATTTCCTGTTTGCTGTCGACGATGCGCAGGGTGGTCACGTCGTCGCCGGTTTTGGTCACCGCCACCGTGCCGAGGAAGAACGCCTCGTAGGCGATCGGCCGGCGGCGGGCCGTGTCGTCGGGGTCGAACAGCGGCTGCGCGGTGCGGAAGACGTTGTAGCTTTTCACCGCCGGATCGGTCACGCCGCGCGCGTAGGCCGTGTCGCCGCGGCCGAGGTACACGCGCCCCTCCTGGGTGGCGACGATGCGCGGATAGGCGTCCAGGCCGTCGGCTTCGACCACCAGTGGCCGCGACAGGAAAGGCTCGATCAGGTGGTTTGGAATGCTGGGGATCGCCGCCGCCCCAAGCTCTTCCTCCCGCGTGCGTGGCGACAGGCGCACCACGTCGCCCGGGGCCGAGGCGGCGGGCGTCGCGGCGCTGCCGGCCAGTTCCAACCGCGCACGGCCGTCGCTTTTGACCAGGCGCAGCACCTGGCCCGGATAGATCAGGTGCGGGTTGGCGATCTGCGCCTTGTTCATCCCCCACAGCTCCGGCCAGCGCCAGGGGCTCTTGAGGAAGATCCCCGAGATGCCCCACAGCGTGTCGCCGCGCTTGACGGTGTGGCTATCCGGCGCATTGGGCGCGAGTTCCGACAACGGCACGCCAGCCTGCGCCGCCTGCTCGGCGGCGCGGCGCTGCTCCGGCGTGACCGGGAAGCGGCCGTCGGGCATGGTCTGCGCCAACGCCGTGGCGACGGGCAGTGCCGCGGCGGCTGCCAAGAGGGTTCTTGCAATCCCGTGCCGGGCCATCATCATTGGGTTCCCTTTCCGTGGACGCCCGGTTTTTTGAGCGCAGCGTAAGATTCTGCCGCCTGCGCCGCGTCGCCGCAACGCGCGGCGACCCGGCTCGCGGCAATCGGCGATGCCCGTGTTTGGATTGTTGCCATGGCCCTATTGCCCATTCTCGAATATCCCGACCCCCGTTTGCATACGGTAGCCGCCCCGGTGACCGTCTTCGACGACGCGCTGCGCCAGTTGGTGGCCGACATGGCTGAAACCATGTACGCCGCCCCCGGCGTGGGGCTGGCCGCGACCCAGGTCGACGTGCACCAGCGGCTGATTGTGATCGACACCAGCGAGACCAAGGATCAGTTGCGCGTCTTCATCAACCCGCAGATCGTCGCCGCGTCCGACGAACTCGTGGTCTGCGAAGAAGGCTGCCTGTCGGTGCCCGGCATTTTCGAGGAAGTGCGCCGCCCGCGCTGGGTGCGCGTGCGTGCGCAGGACGCCGACGGCCAGAGCTTCGACCTGGATGCCGAAGGGCTGCTCGCCGTGTGCGTGCAGCACGAGATGGATCACCTCGAAGGCAAGGTCTTCGTCGAGAAGCTGTCTCTGCTCAAGCGCGAGCGGATCAAGGCCAAGCTGCGCAAGCGGAAGAAGCGGTGATCGGCGATCGGTGATCGGTGATCTGTTGGCGCCGCACCGCCGGCGATTGGCGCCGTGGGGGTGCGATTCGGCGCCGCGGGCGGGCGGTGGGCGCGGGGCGCGGCGAGACTGCGGTTTTCGCGGACGTGGAGCCGAAATGACCGAACCCGACGACCCCTTGCTCGACACCGCGCGGCGCGACGTGCGCCGGCTACGCAAGTTCTATTCGCTGGTGGGCACTGCGCTGCTCGTCATCGCGCTGACCGCGGTGGCCAACTGGGTCGGCTCACCCGGCCGCTGGTGGTTCCTGTGGGTGGTGTTCGGCTTCGGCGTGACCATCGCCTTCGCGGCTTTCGATCTCTGGGTGCGCCGGCGCTGGCTGGGCCTGGACTGGGAGCGGCGGCAGGTTGAAAGGCGGGTTGGGGAGTTGCGGCGATGAGCGAATTTGTCGCGACCCTGCGCCATGCGTGGGGGGAATGGTGGTCGCCAGCGTGGGTCGATCGGGGTGCGCCTCAGTGGGCGCACTGGGTCGTCACGTTTCTGTTCAGTACGGTAATTGCGGTGGTCTTTGCGGCGTTCGGCTTTCTTTTGACTGGCCGCGGCAAATTCTGGGATTACTTCATCGTCTCGCAGTGCATCGGCTTCGCCATCCACGGCTTGTTCTCGCTCGGCGGCTGGTTGCTTGGTGCGCAACGGATCAACGCGTTTGGCCGGTTGGCGAACGCGTCTTACTTTTCGGTGATTCCACTGCTCGGCTTGGTGATTGGCTACGCAGTCGGATTCGCCCTCATCGGCTTCGACGTGTCGGCAATGTTCGGCAGCGGCCGCTTCTGGCTCGGCGTGATCTTTGTCTGGGCCGTACTCTCGGTGGTGTGGTGGCGTTTTTTCGTGGTCAAGCTGCGCCTGGCCGAAGCCGAAGGCGCCCGCGAAGCCGAGCGTGCCCGCGCGGCCGAGCTGGAGCGGCGCGCGCTCGATGCGCAACTGCGCACGCTGCAAGCGCAGATCGAGCCGCACTTCTTGTTCAACACACTGGCCAATGTGGTGAGCCTGATCGACTCGGCGCCGGCGCAGGCGCGGCAGATGCTGGAGCGGCTGATCGAGCTGCTTCGCGCCTCGCTCGCCGCCAGCCGCGCGCCGCTGACCACACTCGGGCAGGAGGCCGATCTGGCGCGCGCCTATCTGGACGTGATGGCGCTGCGGATGGGCCCGCGGCTGGCGTACGAAATCGCACTGCCCGCACCGCTGCGCGCGCTGCCGGTGCCGCCGCTGCTGGTGCAGCCGTTGATCGAAAACGCCATCGAGCACGGGCTGGAGCCCAAGGTGCAAGGTGGCCGGGTCGAGCTGCGGGCCACCGCCGGCGGCGAGGTCGTGCAGATCGAGGTGCGCGACGACGGCCTGGGCTTTGGCGCGGCCACGTCGAGCGGCATCGGTCTGACCAATCTGCGCGAGCGCCTCGCCGCGCAATACGGCGACCGCGCCCGGCTGGCGATCGAAGATGCACAGCCCGGCACCCGCGTGCGGATTACCCTGCCGGCAACGTAACCAGTCCCGCGACAACGACCGATCACCGATCACCGACCACCGCATGCCCACCGCCCTGATCGCCGACGACGAGCCGCACCTGGCCGACTACCTGCGCGCCAAGCTGGCACAGGCCTGGCCGCAGTTACAGATCGTCGCCGTGGCCGGCAACGGCGAAGAGGCCCTGCGGCAGATCGAGGCGCAGCGGCCCGACTTGGCGTTTCTCGACATCCGGATGCCGGGCGTCACCGGCCTCGAGGTGGCGCGCCGCCGGCAGGGCGCGGCGCTGCGGCCACGGATCGTGTTCGTCACCGCGTTCGACCAGTACGCGGTCGAGGCCTTCGACGCCGACGCCGTGGATTACCTGCTCAAGCCCGTTACCGACGAGCGGCTCGACCGTACCGTGAGCAAGCTCCAGGCAGCGCTGGCGGCCGGCGCGCCGACTCCCGACCTGACGCAACTGATCGCGCAGGTCGCCGCGCGGTTGCCTGCTGCGCCGGCGGCCGGTTGGCTGCGCTGGGTGCGCGCGAGCAAGAAGAGCGCGGACGGCGAACTGACCGAGCAGATCGCGGTGGCCGACGTGCTGTATTTCCAGGCCGACGACAAGTACACCTGCGTCTATGCGCGCGACGGCGCGACGGTGCGCGAGTGGCTGATCCGCACGCCCTTGTCCGAGCTCGCCGCGCGGCTGGATCCGGAGCGCTTCCAGCAGATCCACCGCTCGGTGCTGGTCAACATGGATGCCGTCGCCGGCACGCGGCGCGACCTGACCGGCAAGCTGTATGTCCGCTTGCGCGAGACCCCGCGCGAGCTGCCGGTGGCGCGGCAGTACATGGGGCTGTTCCGGCAGATGTGAGAGCCGTGATCGGTGATCGGTGATCGGCGGGCGCGCGGCTGCCTACAATCGGCGCATGCGCATCGTCTTTGCCGGCACACCGGAGTTCGCCGCGACCGCGCTGGCGGCGCTGATCGAGGCGGCGCCCGCGCAGGGGTGGACGATCCCGCTGGTGCTGACCCAGCCCGACCGGCCGGCCGGGCGCGGGATGAAGCTCGCGGCCTTGCCGGTCAAGGCGCTGGCGCTCGCCCACGGCCTGGCGGTCGCCACGCCGGAAACGCTGAGTCTCAAGAAGGGCGGCGACGCCGCCGCGCAGGCGCACGCGCAGTTGCGGGCCGCCGCGCCCGACGTACTGGTGGTCGCCGCCTATGGGCTGATCCTGCCGGCTGTCGTGCTGGCGATCCCGCGCGGGCTGCCGGACGCAGGCGGCGGGCCGCTCACGGCGATCAACATCCATGCGTCGCTGCTGCCACGCTGGCGCGGCGCCGCGCCGGTGGCGCGCGCGATCGAGGCCGGCGATACCGAGACCGGCACCACGATCATGCAGATGGAGGCGGGGCTGGACACCGGCCCGATGCTGCTCGCGGAGCCGCTCGCCATCGACCCGGCCGACACCACCGTGACGCTGACGGCCAAGCTCGCCGCCCAAGGCGCGGGGCTGATCGTCGCCGCGCTGCGCGCGGCCGCAGCCGGCGAGCTATGCGCCACGCCGCAGCCGGAAGCTGGGGTGACGTACGCGCACAAGCTCGCCCGCGAGGAAGCCTGGCTCGACTGGACGCAGCCGGCGGCGCGGCTCGTCTACCAAGTGCGGGCGTTTCAGCCGTTTCCGGTCGCCTGCACGCGGCTGCGCGAGACGGACATCAAGCTGCACGCGGCCCGCGCCGAGGCGGCAGAGCCGGGGGCCGAGCCGGGCATGGTACTGGGCGCCGATGCCGGCGGAGTGCGCATCTCCTGCGGCGACGGCGTTCTGGTGGCGACCGAACTGCAACGGGCCGGCGGCCGGCGCCTGCCGGCGCGGGAGTTTCTCGCCGGCCTGCCGCTGATGGTGGGCGACCGTTGCTCGGCGCCGGTGCGGGCGCCGGCGTGACCGCGTCCGCCCCGGCCGCCGGCGCTCCAGCGCTGGCCGACGTGTTGCGAGTGGCGGCGGCAGCCTGGCGGCGCTTCCGCGGCGGGCGCGCACTCGACGCCGCGCTCGACGAGGCCTTGCGCGACTGGCGCGCTCCGGCCTCGCCCAGGCTTGGTGCCGCCGCGCAGGACGCCGCGTACACGGCGGTGCGCCATTTGGCGCTGGCCGAGGCGGTGGTGGCGCGTCTGGCCGCCAAGCCGCCCGCACCGGCGGTCGGTGCGCTGCTGGCGGTGGCCTTGGGCCAGTTGTACGCGGCACGGCATGCCGAGTACGCGGTGGTCGATCAAGCGGTGGCCGCCGCGCGGGCCGATGCGCAGACCGCGGCGGCGGCCGGCTTCGTCAACGCGCTGCTGCGCAACGCGCTGCGCGGCGGCGCTGGCCTGCGCGCCGAACTCAGCCGCGACCCAGCGGTCGCCGCCAATGCCCCGCGCTGGTGGCTCGACCGGCTGCGCCGCGCCTATCCCGGCGAATGGCCCGAGCTCGCGACCCACGCCCAGCAGGCGCCGCCGCTGCTGCTGCGGGTCAACCGGCGCCAGATCGGCGTGGCCGCCTACCTCGACCTGTTGCGTGGACAGGGGCTGGCCGCCACCCAGGTCGGCACAGTGGCGGTCTGGCTGCACTCGCCGCGCCCGGTGGCGGAGATCCCGGGCTTTGCCGAAGGGCTCGTGTCGGTGCAGGACGCCGGCGCGCAACTGGCCGCCGAGTGGCTGGACGTGGCCGACGGCATGCGCGTGCTCGACGCTTGTGCCGCGCCCGGCGGCAAGACCGCCCACCTGGCCGAGTTGGCCGCGCTGACGCTCGATGCGCTGGAAGCCGACCCCGCGCGCGCCGCGCGGATCGAGCCCAACTTCGCCCGCCTGGGCTTGCCGGCGCACACGCGGTTGCGGGTCCTCATTGCCGACGGCGCGCAGCCCGCGCGCTGGGCCGACGGTAGCCGCTACGAGCGCATCCTGCTCGATGCCCCCTGCACCGCCAGCGGCATCGTGCGCCGTCACCCGGACATCCCGTGGTTGCGGCGAGCGGGCGATATTGCGCAATTTGCAACGCGGCAACGGGCGCTGCTGGCCTCGTTGTGGCCGCTGCTCGCCCCCGCTGGTAGATTGCTTTATGCCGTCTGCTCGCTCTTCCCCGAAGAAGGCGAGCGGCAGGCGCAGGCCTTCCTCGCCGCGCGTCCCGATGCGCGGCTGCGGACCCTGCCCGGGCAGCGCGACGGCATGCGGCAACTGCTGCCGTCCGTGGCGTCACCCGCCCCCTGGACGGGCGGCCTGCCGGCGCTGCACGACGGATTCTTCTTTGCCTTGTTTGAAAAAAGCGAATAACGGGAGACTCAGGCAGTGAGTGGTGCGGCCCCCACCTCGAAGCGCCGGGCGGCGGGGCGAGGCGTCTGGTTTGCCGCGATCCTGTTGCTGCTGGCGCTCCTCGCTCCGGCGCGGGCGCAGGAGGCGCAAATCGGCGTCGAGTCGGCGCAACTGCAACTCGCGGGCGAGGGCGCCGAGGCCGGCTGGCGGCTGGATGCCGACTTCACGCTCACCCTGCCGCCGGCGCTGGAAGACGCGCTTAACCGCGGCATCGCGCTGTACTTCACGATCGACTTCGAGGCCTATCGTGAGCGCTGGTACTGGTTCGACAGCCGGGTGCTCGACACGCGCCTGTCCTACCGCCTGACCTACAGCCCGCTCACGCGCCAGTACCGCTTGGCGCGCGGCTCGCTGGCCCTGCCCTTCGACACGCTGGCCGAGGCGCTGTCGACCATGACCCGCGTGCGCCAGTGGAAGGTGGCCGAGGCGGGCGCCTTTGCCGCCGGCGCGGCGTACCGGGCGCGGGTGCGGATGCGGCTGGACACCGCGCAACTGCCGCGCCCGTTCCAGATCGACGCACTGACCAACCGCGACTGGGCGCTCGGCTCCGACTGGCGCGCGGTGGCCGTGCCCACCGACCGTTGAGCCGCGCCGGCCGCGCATGATCGGCATGTCCCGCCTGCTGCGTTACGGCCTGCTCGCCGCGCTGGGGTTGGGCAGCGTGCTGCTGTTCCTGCTGGCCGCAGCGAGCGGCAACACGCCGGCCTTTGCCCGCTTCTATCCGCTGCTGCTGGCGGTCAACGGCGTCATCGCCGCGGTGCTCGCCGTGCTGGTGGTCGCGGTGATCGTGCGCTTGGTCCGGCGGCTGCGCCAGGGCCGCTTCGGCGCGCGGCTGACGGCGCGGCTGGCGGTGGCCTTCGCGCTGATCGGGGTGGCCCCCGGGGTGCTGATCTACGTGGTGTCGGTGCAGTTCCTGTCGCGCTCGATCGAGTCCTGGTTCGTCGTGCGGGTGGACCGTGCGCTCGAGTCGGGCCTGACGCTGGCGCGCGCCGCGCTGGAGGCGCAGCAGGCCGACCTCACCGCCAAGGCGCAGGCGATCGCGCTGGAGCTGGCCGAAGTGCCCGAGTCGGGCCAGCTGGCCGCGCTCGACCGCGCGCGCGAACGGGCCGGTGTGCAGGAGGCGCTGCTGGTGACCGCGGGGGGCCAACTGCTCGGCGCCAGCGGCACCCCGCCGGGCGTGCTGATCCCGGAGCTGCCGAGCGCGGCCGACCTGCGCCGCGCCCGCGCGCAGCGGGTGGTGCAGGCCATCGAGGGCGACCCGCAGGCGACCGATCCCCGCGCCGGCCTGCGCACGCGCGTGCTGGTGCTGGTGCCCACACTGATGCGGCTGGGCATGGCGCGCGAGCCCGAGTTCCTGCAACTGATGCAGTGGGTGCCGCGCAGCGTGGCAGCCAACGCCGAAGCGCTGCAAAGCGGCTACCGCGAGTACCAGCAGCTGTCGCTGGCGCGCGGGGCGCTGGCGCGCATCTACACGGTGACGCTGACGCTCACGCTGCTGCTGGCCGCCTTCGCCGCAGCGGCCGGCGGCTTTCTGCTGGCCGGCAATCTGGCCGCGCCGCTGCTGCGCGTGGCCGACGGTACCCGCGCCGTGGCCGAGGGCGACTTCCGTCCGCTGCCGGAGCCGCGCGTCAACGACGAGATGCGCACGCTGATCGTCGCCTTCAAC
>JAJTHJ010000199.1 GCA_021298875.1 Burkholderiales bacterium
AACACCGTCTGCGCGCTGGACGCCACCACCATCGACCTGTGTCTGTCGGTGTTTCCGTGGGCGCCGTTTCGCTCGACCAAGGCGGCCATCAAACTGCACACGCTGCTCGATCTGCGGGGCGCGATTCCGTCGTTCATTCACATCTCCGACGGCAAGTTGCACGACGTCAAGGCCCTGGACCTGTTCGTACCCGAGCCGGGCGCCTTCTACGTGATGGATCGCGCCTATCTGGACTTCGAGCGGCTGTACCTGCTGCACGGCGTAGGCAGCTTCTTCGTCACCCGCGCCAAGCGCAACCTCGATGCGCGCCGAGTGGTCTCGCGCCCGGTCGATCGCGGCAGTGGGCTGCTGTGCGATCGGAGCGTGGCGCTCGCCGGCTTCTACAGCGCGCGGCGCTATCCGGAGCACCTGCGCCGCGTCGTCTACCGCGACCCCGAGTCCGGCCGCCGGCTCGTGTTCCTGACCAACCACTTTGCGCTGCCGCCGCTGACGGTGTGCGCGCTGTACCGCAGCCGCTGGCAGGTCGAGTTGTTCTTTCGGTGGATCAAGCAGCATCTGCGGATCAAGCGGTTTTACGGCACGTCGGAGAACGCGGTGAAGACGCAAATCTGGATCGCGGTGTCGGTCTACGTGCTGGTGGCCATCGTCGCCAAGCGGCTCACGCTCGACGTCTCTCTGCACGCGCTGCTACAGATTCTGTCGGTCGCGCTGTTCGAGAAAATCCCGCTACAACAAGCACTTGCGTCATCCGAGGCGGTACGAAACGAGACTGCCATCGATAACCAATTGATTTTGTTCGAAAGTTAACCGCACACCACGGGTGTCGGATAAATACGAAACCAACTCTAATCATCGTACCGCCGCGTCGGCCGACGCGGCGAACCGTTTCCCACAAACCCGCCACGCCCAGCCGTACCCGTGGGCATCTCACGCCCGGCCATAGCTGCCGAAGCGCTCGATCACCCGCGTCATCTCCGCCGCGTCGAGCACCGGCGGCTCACCGACTTGCAGCGCCAGCAGGTAGATGCGGGCCAGATGCTCGACCTCGATCGCCAGCGCCAGCGCCGCATCGAGCGTGGCGCCGCAGGCGATCACGCCGTGATGCGCCAGAAGACAAGCGCGACGGCCGGCCATCGCGGTGACCGCGGCGTCGGCGAGTTCCGGCGTGCCGAAGGTCGCATACGGCGCGCAGCGAATGTCGGCGCCGCCGGCCTGCGCGACCATGTAGTGGAAGGCCGGGATGCCGCGCCCGTGGCAGGCCAGCGCGGTGGCGTGCGGCGAATGCGTGTGCACGATGGCCGCTAACTCCGGCCGAGCGGCGTACAGGTCGCGATGGAAGCGCCACTCGCTCGATGCGCGCCGCCGCCCCTGCGCGCGGCCGTCGCCGACGCGCACGAACACCAGCGCCTCGGGCGTCAGCGCGTCGTAGGGCACTGCGCTCGGCGTGATGATGAAGCCCGCCTGGGCGCCGCGCATGCAGCGCACCGACACGTTGCCCGCCTTGTTGACGTTGATGCCGGTGGCGTTCGACGCGCGCGCGGTGGCGATCGCCTGCGCACGCAGGGCGGGCGAGTCTTCGGGCAGCGTGGGTGCCGTCATTGTCCAAACAATGCGGCAAGCGCCGCCGGTGCGGTTACACCGCGCTCGGTGACGATGCCGGTGACGAGCCGCGCCGGCGTCACGTCGAAGGCGGGGTTGGCCACCGGCACCTCGCCGCTCACCAGATGGACGTGCGCTGGCCGGCCGGCGTCGTCGCGGCCGCGGACGATGCGCACTTCGTCGCCGCTGCGCTCTTCGATGGGGATTTCGGCCAGCGCATCGGCGACCGTCCAGTCGATCGTGGGCGAGGGCACCGCCGCATAGAACGGCACGCCGTTGTCGTGCGCGGCCAGCGCCTTGAGGTACGTGCCGATTTTGTTGCACACGTCGCCCGTGCGGCTGACGCGGTCGGCGCCGACGATGGCCAGGTCCACGTCGCCGTGCTGCATCAGATGGCCGCCGGTGTTGTCGGCGATCAGCGTGTAGTCGATGCCGTGCGCGGCCAGCTCCCAAGCGGTCAGCAGGCCCTGGTTGCGTGGGCGCGTCTCGTCCACCCACACGTGCAGCGGCACGCGGGCGTCGTGCGCGGTGTAGATCGCGGAGAGCGCGGTGCCGTAATCGACCGCCGCCAGCCAGCCGGTGTTGCAGTGGGTCAGCACGTTGACCGGGCGCGCGACGCGGCGGTGGATCGCGGCGATTAGCTCCGCGCCGTGCGCGCCGATCGCGCGGTTGATCGCCACGTCTTCTTCGGCGATGGCGCCGGCTTCTTGCCACGCGGCTGCGGCGCGTTGCGCCGGCGGCAGCGGCACCAGCAGCGCGCGCATGCGGTCCAGCGACCAGCGCAGGTTGACGGCGGTGGGTCGTGCGGCAAGCAAATCGGTGTACGCGGCGGCCAGCGCGGCATCACTCGCGTCAGTGCGCAGCGCCAAGCCCAAGCCATAGGCGCCGGTCACGCCGATCAGCGGCGCGCCGCGCACTTGCATGCTGCGGATCGCGTGGATCGTCGCTGCGCAGTCGGCAAGTTCCAGCGTGTTGAATTCGTACGGCAGCCGCGTCTGATCGACGATGCGCATCGCTGCGTCGCCGACCGCAACGATCGAGCGGTGGTGCACGCCATCGACCTTCATGCGCCCGATTCTACGGAGCGCGGTTTGCGCTGCAGTGCCATCACATTGCCCGCCACCGCCAGCAGGATGCCGACGGCCGTCGTCCAGCGCCAGTCGTAACCCTCGAACAGTGTGGAGATGACGAGCGCGACCACTGTGGACATCACGCCCACGTAGGCGGCACGCGCGGTGCCGATGCGTCCGACCACCACGTAATAGGCAGCAAAGGCGAGCACGGAGCCCGCCAGCGCCAGGTAGACGAGCGACAGCGCAAACGGCCAGCTCCAGCGGATCGCCAGCGGCGCGCCGATCGCGGCCGCATAGACCCAGCCCGCCGCCGCGCCCCAACCCATCGCCAGCGCCAGCGGCGCCCAGCCGTCCACGCCGGCGCGGTGATTGCGCAGCACGACCATGTTGGCGAGGCTGCTCGCCAACACAGCGAGTGCGGTCAGCAGCGCGCCCACCATCAGTCGCGCGTCGGTGGCCGCGCGGGCGAACTCCGGCTCAAAGATCAGCGCAATGCCGGCCAGCCCCAGCAGCCCGCCCGCCGTCACGCGGCGCGACAAGGGCGTCCCGAAGAAGCCCCGCTCGGCCACCATGTTGACGAGCGGCATCGCCGCGTAGCCCACCGCGACCAGCCCGGAGACGATGTACCGCTCGGCGTGATAGACGAGCAGGTAACTCGCGCAGAAGCCGGCTGCGCCCAGCGCGATCAGCCAGCGCTGGGTGCGCCACGGCAGTGCCAGCGCAATGCCGCGCCAACGGCACCATGCGGCCGCGGCCAGCGCGGCGAGCGTGAAGCGCAGCGGCACGCCGACTTCGGGCGCGGCGGCGTCGATCTGGACGGTGATGGCGATCCAGGTGGTGCCCCAGATCGCGACCGCGGCGAAAAACAGAAAGCGGGTCGGCACGACGCGAACTTACTCCACCCCCGGCGCCGGGGGTGAACCTGGCCGCGCGGCCTACTTGCCCTTGCGCGCCGCTTCGTCTTCTTCGATCTGCTTGTTGAACCAGCGCGAAAACCACACGCCGATGCCGATGGTGACGACGATCACGCCGAGCGACAGCAGACCGACGTCGGAGGTAAAGAGCAGTTTGAGGGCGTCCATGACGGTGCGTCCGCAAGTGGGGTTCTATGGCACGGGCCGGCGCTGCGATGACTGGCCGCGATGAGTTTCAAAGTACGACTGGCAACCGGCGCAGCGCAGAGCCATCGGGTAGGCGGTTAGGCGCGCGGCGCCGACCGGGTCGCCGCAGTCGGTGCACTCGCCGTAGCTGCCGTCGGCCACGCGGCGCAGCGCGGCTTCGACCTCCTCGACCTCGGCCGCCATACGGTTCAAGGCGTGGATGTCGGCCTGGCGCGAGGTTTCGGCTGCCGCGTCGTCGTCGGTTTCTTCGGAGTGACGCTCGAAGCCGGCTTCGTCGCGGCGCGACTCGGCGCTGCCGTGCAGGCGGGCATCGACTCTGGCAGCGAGTTCGGTGCGGCGCTCGTGCAGCCGTGCCACCAGCGCAGCGCGCTCGGCGGCCGTCAGTTCAGCGGCAGGGGGCAGGCGGGTGAGCGGCATAAGCGACACCAAGGGTACGCAGTCGCGCCGGCGGGCCGTTGATACCCGTCAACTGGGAGAGTTTTGCCGTCCGCTGCCGTTGCGCCGATCCCGGTGTGGTCGCTCGCCAATGCCGGGCCGGCACAAGGGCGACCGCCTTTAGAGTGCCGCCTTTGTTGCGCTGCGGCATACAATTTGCTGCATCGGACAGCATTGTTCACTCCCCGGCGCTCACGAGGCGCCGCCAGAGACGAGATGTTCACCTCGCATTACCTGCGTGGCGCCTTGGTGCCGCGATCCGTTGCGGTCGTTGGCGCCACCCCCCGCGCCGGCAGCCTCGGCAACTACGTGTTCAACAATGTGCTGGCCGGCGGCTTCAAGGGCGAGGTCTACCCGGTCAACCCAAAGCACGCCGAAGTTGGCGGCAAGAAGTGTTTCCCCTCGCTGGCGCAACTGCCGGCGGCGCCCGATCTGGCGGTGGTGGTCACACCTGCACACACGGTGCCGGATCTGGTCGATGAGGCCGGCGACCGCGGCATCCGCTCGCTGCTGGTGCTCTCCGCCGGCTTTGCCGAGATGGGCGCCGAAGGCAAGCGCTTGCAAGAACTCGCACTCGCCCGCGCGCGCGCCCGCGGCATCCGCCTGTTGGGTCCGAACTGCCTCGGCATCATGCGGCCGGAAATCGGGCTGAACGCCACCTTCGCGCGCAAGCCGGCGCGGCCAGGTTCGGTGGCGCTGGTGTCTCAGTCCGGGGCGGTGGTCGCCGCGCTGCTGGACTACGCGTGGACTGCGGGCTTCGGCTTCTCCTCCGTCATCTCCACCGGCGGCGGCTCGGACGTGGAGTTCTCCGAGATTCTCGACTTTCTGTCGCTCGATGCGGCCACCCGCTCGATCGTGCTGTATATCGAAGGCGTGCACGATGCGCGCGCCTTTACCTCCAGCGTGCGCGCCGCGGCCAGCGTGAAGCCGGTGGTCGTGCTCAAGGTCGGCCGCCACATCACCGGCCAGCGCGCGGCGATGAGCCATACCGGCGCGCTCGTCGGCGACGATGCGGTGTTCGACGTGGCGTTCCGCCGCATGGGGGCGATCCGCGTCGACGAATACACGCAGATGTACGCCGCTGCCGAGACGCTCGCCACCGGCCGCATGCCGCGGCCCAACCCTGGCAACCGGCTGGCGATCCTGACCAACGGCGGTGGCCCCGGCGTGCTGGCGGCCGACGCGACTGCGGATGCCGAAGTGGCGCTCGCCAAACTCGGCGCCGACACGATGGAAAAACTCAATGCCGTGCTGCCCGCCACCTGGTCGCACGGCAACCCGGTGGA
>JAJTHJ010000096.1 GCA_021298875.1 Burkholderiales bacterium
CCTGGCCGCAGGGGCGGCACTGCTCGGAGCCAAACCCGACGATCTGGTCAAGGCCGCCTCCGAGATCGGCGCCGTGCCCTGGGCGCCGTGGCTCGGCGTGCTGGTCTTCGGCCTTGGCGTGTACGTGCACTTCTCGGCGCCGCGCGACTCGCTACCGTGGGTCCTGCTGGTACTGCTCGCGGCCAGCCTCGCGCAGCGGCTAGCGGCGGCCGCCTTCGGCGGCGAGATCAGCGGCTTCTTCGGCATGCTGGTGGCGACCCCCTTGGCCTACCTGATCCAGACCCGCCTGGGCGGCCCGCCGGCGATGGTGACCTTCCTGCCGAGCTTCTGGGTGGTGGTGCCCGGCGCGCTCGGCCTGCTGTCGGTCACGCGGATGCTGTCTGATCGCGCGGCCGGCATCGAAGGGCTGACGACCGTGCTGTTCGTGGTCGCGTCCGTCGCCTTGGGTACGCTGGTGGGTGCGTCGCTGTTCCGCTTGGTGACCGCCGAAGTCGGCCGCATGCTGCGCCGCGCGCGGCGGCTGCGTTGGCTGCGCGAGCGGCGCGACGAGTAGCGATGGCGACCGTCACCCCTTAGCCAATGAGCCAACGATGATCCATATCCCCAACGACATCTTCACCGAACCCGCCGGGGTCGATCCCGACACGCTGAGAAACCTGGGGCCGCTGGCGCCGCTGGCCGGCATCTGGGAGGGCGAGCGCGGCACCGACCGCCACTTCAACGACGAAGGCGATCGGGAAGAGCGCTATATCGAGCGCATCGAGTTGCAGCCGACCGACCCGCAGTTAAACGGCCCGCAACTGCTGTACGGGCTGCGCTACTCGGTGTTCGTGCTGCGGCCGGACAAGCCCGCCACCTTCCACGACCAGGTCGGCTACTGGCTGTGGGAGCCGGCCACCGGCATGCTGATCCAGACGCACACGATCCCGCGCGGGCTGACTGCGCTCGCCGTCGGGCAGGCGACCGCGGATGCGCGCCGCTTCAGCGTCGAATGCCGCATCGGCTCGACCGTGGCCGGCATCTGCTCGAATCCGTTTCTGGATGCGGTTAAGCGCACGCTGGAGTTCCGCATCGCCGTGCAAGTGCACGACGACGGCAGTTGGTCCTACGAGCAGGACACGGTGCTCCAGTTTCGCTGGCGCGACGAACTTTTCCATCACACCGACCGCAATACGCTGCGCAAGGTGGCCGAGCCGACACCCAATTGGCTGATGCGCCGTTGACGTTGCGACGACCCTCCTTTTTCAACCCAACAGAGAACCCCCAATGACGATCTCGCTCGCCAGTGCCCGCAAGTGGTGCAATGCTTCCGAAATGATGCTCGTGTCCGCCAGCTTCGACCGCGACATCGCCTGGACGCCGACGCTGCTGCGCGCCAAGATCGAGCGCGCGCGCAAGCTGCGCGACAAGCACCGCGACCAGAAACGGCAAATGAAGCGCGGCAACCGCGCCGCGACCGGCGCCAAAGTCGGCACGCAGGTCACCGCGATCGCCGTGGCCGACAAGCGTGCGCAAATCTTCGACGAGGCGCTGGCGCGCTTCACCGCCAAACTGGAGAAGCTCAACGCGCAGCGCAAGCTGGCCGCACTCAAGGCCGCGACGGCCGCGGCCGTGCAGAAAAAGCGCGCCGCGCAGGCCGCGGCGACCGGCCGCCGCGCCGCCCCGGCGGCACCGGCCCAGCGCGTGGGCAAGCGGAGCGCGGCGCCGACCGTCTCGGCGGCAGCGCAGCTCAAGCGCAAGAACCAGATGGCCCGCGTGCGCGCCCGCAACGCGCGCAACCAGGCCAAGCGCGACGCGCGTTAGCGCGGCGGCGCGACGGGCAGGGCCTGATACGCGTTGAGCGCCTGCCGCAGCGTCGGAAAAAAGCGGATCTCGCGCAGCGCCTCCTCCAGCCCGCGGGCGGCGGCCCATTCGGTCCACTCGGCGTCGCGCTGCGCGACCCACACCTGCACGCCGCGCGCGCGCAGCGTGGCAAAGGTGTCGCGCAGCGCGTAGACGCCGGTCGCATCGACCGAGGTGACCGGCCCCATGTCGAGCACGAAGCATTGCAACTGCGGCCCGGCCTCGGCCGCGGCGCGCAGCGCGCAGCGCTTGAAGTGACCGGCGCTGAAGAACACGATCGGTCCGTTGAAGCGCAACAGCAGCAGCCCCGCAGGCAGCACCGCTTCCGGCTGTCGCTCGCGCGCGACGAAGCCCGGCTGACCCGGCACCTCGCCCAGCGTCTCCACCGCCGGCCGCGCGCTGGCGCGCACGAACAAGGCGAGTGCGAGCACGACCGCCAGCAAGATCGCCTGCATCGCCCCCAGCACCATCACACCGACGGCGACCAGCAGCGCCAGCCGGAACTCGGTGCGGTCGATGCGGCGAATCGCGCGCAGCGCATCGATGTCCACCAGCTTCAGGCCGGCGTCGATCAGCACCGCGGCAATCGCCGCGCGCGGCAGATGCGCGAGCGGCGCGGTGGCGAAGAGCAGGATCGCCGCCAGCGCGCCGGCGCCGATCAGGCTCGCCAGTTGAGTGCGTGCGCCGGCGGCGGTCGCCACCGCGGTACGCGAGCTGGTGCCGTTGACCGCAAAGCCCTGCGCAGCGCCGGAGGCCAGATTGGCGGCACCGAGCGCGGCCAGCTCGCGGTCGCTGTCCACCTCGTAGCCGCCGCGGTCGGCAAAGCTGCGCGCGGCCACCATCGTCGTCGAAAACGCCAGCAACGCGATGCCGGCCGCTTCCGCCGCCAGGATGGGCAGCAGGTCGAGCGGCACCGCAGGCCAGGCCGGCGCGGGCCAGCCGGCCGGCACCGGGTCGAGCAACGCGATGCCGGTGGCCGCGCCGCCGCCGGCGGCGACCGCTGCACCCGCGGC
>JAJTHJ010000372.1 GCA_021298875.1 Burkholderiales bacterium
GAAGCGTCGCAGGTACTCCATCAGGACCAGCGAATGCTTCTGCTCCTCGAAGAACCACACGCTCATGAACGCGGAAAAGTCCGAGTCGTGCCGGTTGTCGCGCAGGAACATCTCGGTGGCCGGCAGCGCCGACCACTCGGTGATGGCGTTCATCTTGATGGTCTGCGCCTGCTCGTCGGAGAGCAGGCTGGCGTCGAAGTCGGCCCAGGGAATGTCGGTTTCCATGTTCCAGCGGACGGCTTCGAGGGATTTGAAGAGTTCGGGGTACAGCATGTGGTCGACCCTCTATTCGAGTGTGGCGCGCGACTGCGATGCTGCTTGCCCTCACCCGGCGCGCTTTGCGCGCCACCCTCTCCCGCTGATGCGGGCGAGGGTTCTTCTAGCTCCCCTCGCCCGCATCAGCGGGAGAGGGGCCGGGGGTGAGGGCAAAGCGCCTTCGCAATCGGTCTCAATGCGCGGTGAGCTTGCGTCGCAGCCACCGCATCAGCGCGCCAAGGACAGGAAGTTTCTCATAGAGTTCTTCCGCCGCGTCCCAGTAGTCGCGGTGCTCGGCCACGCGGCCGTCGGCGGCAAAGCGCAAGTGGGTCGCGCCGCGGATGGTCTGCGCGGCGCCGCGCGAGCGGAAGTGCATCGTCCAGGTGAGAAACGCCTGCTCGCCCGCACCGATGGCCGCATGCACCTCGAAGCGCGGTGCCTCGACCTGCTCGAACATGTGGTCGAAGATGCGGCCGATCGCCGCCGGTCCGCGCACTTCATTGAACGGGTCTTTGAACAGCGCATCGGCGGTGTAGAAGTCGGCCAGCCGCGCCACATCGGCGCGGCTGAAGTTTTCGTACAGCGCGCGCAGCCGCGCCGCTGCTGCCGCGGTGTCCATAGAGGTCAGAGGCTGTGAAGAAGCCGTAGCGAGCGACCCAAGCTTGGCCCGAGGAGCGCACCCGTACGAACGTGTACGGCGAGCACCGCAAGGCCGAGATTGGGCCGCGCAGTAGGCTTATTCACAGCCTGTCAACCCCCGGTGATCCGCCGCACCAGCCACAGTTGCAGCCGGTAGGGCAGCACGCGCAGCAGCTTGAGCCAACGGGTGAAGCGCTTGGGATAGTGGATCTCAAAGCGCCCGGCGGCGATCTCGTCCAGCGTCGTGCGCGCGGCGGCGGCGGCGTCCATCAGCGCCGGCATGCGGAAGTCGTTCTTGCGCGTCAGCGGCGTGTCGACAAAGCCGGGGTTGATCAGGTACACGCCGATGCCGGCCGGCCGCAGATCGCCGTGCAGCGTTTCGGTGAAGTTGATCAGCGCCGCCTTGCTGGCGCCGTAGACGAGCGAACGCGGCAGCCCGATGTAGCCCGCCACCGAGGAGACGATGCCGATGCCGCAGCCCGCGCCCTGGCGCAGCAACACCGGCAGCACCGCGTCCACGCAATTGAGCACGCCGTGCAGGTTGACTTCCAGCAGCCGGCGCGCGGCAGCGAGGTCGAAGTCCTGCGCGCGCATCTCGATGTGCGTGCCGGCCACCACCAGCACGAGGTCGATGCCGCCCCATTGCGCCAGCAGCGTGTCGCGCGCTTGGCGGATCGAGTCGGCGTCGGTCACGTCCAGAGGTGCGGCGAGCGCGCCGGTGGTTTGTGCGACTTCCCCCAGCAGCTCGCGGTTGCGGGCGGAGACGGCGACCTTTGCACCCCGCTCGGCCAGTTCGCGCGCCAGCGCGGCGCCGATGCCGTAGGAGGCGCCGATCACCCAGACGCGGCGGTCGCGCCAGTCGGTGAAGGACAGGTTGAGCGGCGCAAAGAGTCCCGGCGCCGGCGGCACCGGCGACGCCGGCGGCGCGACCACCGGCGCGGATTCGCGTTGCGTGATCGTGTTCATCACGGCCGCCGATCGAAAGAAATCAACACCTCGCCGACGCGGAAACCCCAGAAGCTCATCACTGCGCGGTTGAGCATCACGCGCTCGTCGATCAGGAACATCCAGTCGTCGAAGGCGATGTCGTAGGTCTTGCCCTCGTCGGTCTTCAGGCGAAAGTCGTACTTCCAGTTCAGCGCATTGCCGGCCACCGTGCCGCGCGCCTCGCCGATCACGCCGTCTGCCGTGCCGGTCCACTGGCCGGGCGCGCCGGGTACCGGGCGCAGCGTCCAGATGCGCTTTTCGGTCTTGCCGTCGGACCAGATGAAGTCTTCGTCCAGCGTGCCGACATCGCCGTTCCAGGTCGCCTTGATGGTGACGACGAAGCGGCGCTGCACCTGGCCCGAGCGGTCGGAAAACATCCCGTGCCCGATCAGCGTGCCATTGAAGTACTGGCGCAGGTCGAGCGCGGGTTTCTGATTAGCGTAGACGCTGGGGTCGATGGAGGAGCAGCTGGCGAGGAGCAGCGCGCCGAAGACGACGAGAGTCGCGGTTGCAAGCTTGCGAGCCAGTTGCGATAGCCACGCCCCCACCCCAACCCTCCCCCGCAGGCGGGGGAGGGGGTTTTCTCCCTCCCCTGCGAAGCGGGGGGCGGAAGCGGGGATTCGCGAAGCAACGCTTCGCGCCGC
>JAJTHJ010000262.1 GCA_021298875.1 Burkholderiales bacterium
AAGAGCTGCGGGGCTTTGGGCCGCGCCGGCCCGCCGCGCGCAAACGCAGCGGGCCGTGTGCTGGCGGGACTTACATGTCCATCCCGCCCATGCCGCCCATTCCACCCATGTCGCCCATGCCGGCACCGGCGCCGCCGGCGGGCTTGTCTTCCACTAGCTCCGCGACCATCGCGTCGGTGGTGAGGATCAGGCCGGCCACGGACGCCGCGTTTTGCAGCGCGGTGCGGGTGACCTTGGTCGGGTCCAGCACGCCCATTTCGACCATGTCGCCGTAGCTGTGGGTCTGGGCGTTGTAGCCGTGGTTGCCCTTGCCCTTGGCGACTTCGGCCACGACCACGGAGGGCTCGTCGCCGCTGTTCTCGACGATCTGGCGCAGCGGCTCTTCCATCGCGCGCAGCACGATCTTGATGCCGGCGTCCTGCTCGGCGTTGTCGCCCTTGAGCTTGCCGATGGCCTGCTTGGCGCGGATCAGCGCGACACCGCCGCCGGGGACGATGCCTTCTTCAACGGCCGCACGGGTTGCGTGTAGCGCGTCTTCGACGCGGGCCTTCTTCTCCTTCATCTCGACTTCGGTGGCGGCACCGACCTTGATCACCGCCACGCCGCCGGCGAGCTTGGCCACGCGCTCTTGCAGCTTTTCGCGGTCGTAGTCGCTGGTCGCTTCGTCGATCTGCACGCGGATGTTCTTGACGCGCGCTTCGATCGCCTTGGCGTCGCCATTGCCGTCGATGAGGGTGGTGTTTTCCTTCGCCACTTCGATCCGCTTGGCCTGGCCCAGATCGGCCAGCGTGGCCTTCTCCAGCGTCATGCCGGTTTCCTCGGCGATCACGGTGCCGCCGGTGAGGATGGCGATGTCTTCCAGCATCGCCTTGCGGCGGTCGCCGAAGCCCGGCGCCTTGACCGCGCAGGTCTTGAGAATCCCGCGGATGTTGTTGACCACCAGCGTGGCGAGCGCCTCGCCTTCGACTTCCTCGGCCACGATCAGCAGCGGCCGGCCGGCCTTGGCCACCTGCTCCAGCACTGGCAGCAGGTCGCGGATGTTAGAGATCTTCTTGTCGTGCAGCAGCACGAAGGGGTTGTCGAGGACGGCGATCTGCTTCTCGCCGTTGTTGATGAAATACGGCGACAGATAGCCGCGGTCGAACTGCATGCCCTCGACGACGTCGAGCTCGTTATTGAGGCTCTTGCCGTCCTCGACCGTGATCACGCCTTCCTTGCCGACCTTGTCCATCGCGTCGGAGATGATCTTGCCGATATCGGCGTCCGCGTTGGCGGAGATCGAGCCGACCTGGGCAATTTCCTTGCTGGTGGTGCAGGGCTTGCTGATCTTCTTCAGCTCTTCGATGGCGGCGCCGACGGCCTTGTCGATGCCGCGCTTCAGATCCATCGGGTTCATGCCGGCGGCGACGTACTTCATGCCTTCGGCGACGATCGACTGGGCCAGCACTGTGGCGGTGGTGGTGCCGTCACCCGCGTTGTCCGAGGTCTTGGACGCGACTTCCTTGACCATCTGCGCGCCCATGTTCATGAACTTGTCCTTGAGCTCGATTTCCTTGGCCACCGAGACGCCGTCCTTGGTGACGGTGGGGGCGCCGAAGCTGCGCTCGAGCACGACGTTGCGGCCCTTGGGGCCCAGGGTGACCTTGACCGCGTTGGCCAGGACGTTGACGCCCGCGACCAGCTTGTGGCGCGCGTCGTCGGCAAAGAGAACTTGTTTAGCTGCCATGGGAAAACTCTCCGATCAGAAATTTGGTGGAGTCGGGCCGCGCAGCGGACCGACGCTATCCGGGTATCGCCTTTAGGCGATGACACCCATCAGGTCTTCTTCGCGCATCACCAGCAGCTCGTCGCCCTCGACCTTGACGGTCTGGCCGGCGTACTTGCCAAAGAGCACGCGGTCGCCGGGCTTGACGTCGATGGGGATCAGCTTGCCGTTGTCATCGCGCTTGCCGGGGCCGACGGCGACGACTTCGCCCTGATCGGGCTTCTCGGCGGCGGAATCGGGGATGACGATGCCGGAGGCCGTCTTGCGCTCGTTGTCCAGGCGCTTGACGATCACACGATCGTGCAACGGACGAATCTTCATGGGTTCTCCTTTGGGTTGTAACGGTCTCGAACAGTCGAGAAACGGGGAAAATTTCCGGGCGGCGCCCGGGCGGTTCCGGCAGTGTTAGCACTCACCGGAAACGAGTAGTAATTGTATCGGCTGCAGCGGTGGTTTTCAAGTTCTGGTGGCCCCCAGCTGCTGATCGCAACCGGTAAGGCGGGCCGGCGGGACGTGTCACGTGGTTCCTGTCAACCGGCATCCGGCTGGGGGTGCAGACGGCGCCCACTGGCGCGATTTGCACCGATACGCCCTTATCCAAAAAATATTCCGCGGTCAGCGTGCGCTAACTTCTATGTACCGGGACCGGCGTGGCGGCAGGCCCGCCGGGGGCGGCGCCGACGTCCCCGCTAAGCGTTGCCCAGCCCAGGCCAGGGCGGCGCCAGCCGATTGTCGATGCCGAAGAGATCGAGCACCCGGGCGAGCGTGTGGTCGACCATCTGCTCAATGCTGGTCGGCCGCTGGTAGAACGCCGGCACCGGCGGGAAGATCACGCCGCCCATCAGCGTCACCGCCTCCATGTTGCGGATATGGGCGAGGTTCAGCGGTGCTTCGCGCACCAGCAGCACCAGGCGGCGGCGCTCTTTCAGGCAAACGTCGGCGGCGCGTGCGACCAGGTTGTCGGCCAGGCCCTGCGCGCAGGCGGCCAGTGTCTTCATCGAGCAGGGAGCCACCACCATGCCCGCGGTGGCAAACGAGCCGGAGGCGAGCGTGGCGCCGATATCGTTGACGTTGTGCG
>JAJTHJ010000384.1 GCA_021298875.1 Burkholderiales bacterium
AGCAGCCGCGACACGCCCACCCGCAGCCCGCCGCCGATCAGCTTGATCAGCAGGAAGCGCTCGGCGGGCGCCAACTCCTGTGTGAACTCGGCCAGGCGTTCGCGCACCTCCTCCGGCGCCGCGCGGCGCAGTGGAAGCAGCCGCTCTTCCATCCAGCGCGCCAGGCCCAGCACAATCGTCGTCGTCGGCGGCGGCGGCAACAGCAGCGCAATGGTTTCGGCCAGATCGCCGACCGCCTGGTAGCTCTCTTCGAAGAGCCAGGCCGGCACGCCGCTGGCGGCCAGCGCGAACTCGCGCAGCGCCCGCGCCCCTACGATCTGCCGCGGCTTGCCCCCGGCGAGGAAGTACACCGCCCAGGCCGCATCGGCCGGCTGGGAGTACGCAAAGTACTGGCGCAGCGCCTCGACCTTGGCCTGGGTCGAGGTGCTGGCGTCGAGCGCGGCATAAAGCGCCGCAAACTCACGCATCGGCGGCCTCGGCCGGTGCGTCCTCCTGCTCGGCGCCGTAGGCGGTGGCAAACGCCTCGGCCTGCCAGCCCTGCTCGGCGAGCCAGCGCACCATCACCGGCACGTAGCCGTGGGTGACGATCACCCGCGCGGCGCCGCTGACGCGGATCGCCTGCTGCAAGCCCGGCCAGTCGGCGTGGTCGGACAGCACGAAGCCGCGATCAAGGGCGCGCCGCCGCCGCGGCCCGCGCAGTTGCATCCAGCCCGAGGCGAGCGCATCCGAATACTCGCCAAAGCGGCGCAGCCACGCGCTGCCCTGCGCCGACGGCGGCGCAATCACCAGCGCGCGCCGCAGGTCGGCGGGATCGGCGACCTCCGTCGCGAGGCGCGTCGGCGGCAGCGCCACGCCAGCCGCGCGGTACGCGGCATTCAACGCCGCCACCGCGCCGTGCACGACGATCGGGCCGATGTCGGCATCGACCCCGGCCAGGATCCGCTGCGCTTTGCCGAACGCGTAGGCATAGAGCACGCTCGCCCGGCCGGCGGCCGCATTGGCCGCCCACCAGTGGTCGATCGCGCCCATCACCTCCACCGCGTCGGGCCAGCGGTACACCGGCAGGCCGAACGTGGACTCGGTGACGAAGGTGTCGCAGGCCACCGGCTCGAACGGCGCACAGGTCGGATCGGGTGCCAGCTTGTAGTCGCCGGAGACGACCCAGACTCGTCCGCCGACCTCGATCCGCACTTGCGCCGAACCCAGCACGTGCCCGGCCGGGTGCAGCGACACCATGGCCGCGCCGATGCGCAGTCGCTCGCCGTAGGCCAGCGTTTGCAGGTCGATCGCGCCGAGCCGCGTGCGCATCGGCGCTTCCGCCGCGCCGGCGGCTAGGTAATGCCCGTGGCCGCTGCGCGAGTGGTCGGCGTGGGCGTGGGTGATCACCGCCCGCTCGACCGACCGCCAAGGATCGATGTAGAAGTCGCCCACCGGGCAGTACAGGCCTTGTGGTCGCGCGACGATCAGCTCGTCCGGACCCGGCTGCGGCTGCACGCGGCGCGCAGGCGCACCGCTCACAACTGCGCCAGCGTCTTCAAATGCGCGGCCACGCTGCGCGCCAACGCACTCAGGTTGTAGCCGCCTTCGAGCGTGCTGACGATCCGGTTGTCGCTGTGGCGGCGCGCCACACCCATCAGCCGCTCGGTCATGTACGCGTAGTCGGCCTCAACCAAAGCCATCTGGCCCAGATCGTCCTCGCGGTGCGCGTCGAAGCCGGCGGAAATGAAGATCATCTGCGGGCGAAACTCATCCAGCACCGGCACCCAGACCTGATCGACCACCTCGCGCACCTTGTCGCCGCGAGTGCCGGCCGGCAGCGGCACGTTGATCATGTTGGCAGCCTCGCCCTCGGCCCCGGTGTAGGGGTAAAACGGGTGCTGGAAGTAACTGCACATCAGCACCCGCTCGTTGCCCGCCAGGATGTCCTCTGTGCCGTTGCCGTGGTGCACGTCGAAGTCGATCACCGCCACCCGCTCCAGGCCGTGCGCAGCGATCGCGTGCAGCGCGCCGATGGCGACGTTGTTGAAAAAGCAAAAGCCCATCGCGCGGTCGGCGCAGGCGTGGTGTCCCGGCGGGCGCACTGCGCAGAAGGCGTTTTCAAGTTCGCCGCGCATTACCTGGTCGGTTGCCTCGATCACCGCGCCGGCCGAGCGCAGCGCCGCGGCCCAGGTGGACGGGTTCATCGAGGTGTCGGGATCGACAGGCGTATAGCCCTGCTTTGGTATTCTGGCTTCGAGTTCGGCAACGTACTTCGCCGTGTGGGCGCGCTCAATCGCCTCACGCGGCGCCAGCGGCGCGTCGATATGCACCAGGTGATGCAGCAGCCCCACGGCGATCAGATGGTCGTGGATCGCCGCCAGCCGCGCCGGGCTTTCGGGGTGCCACGATCCCATCTCGTGCGCGCTGCACACGTTGTGGGTGACGAATCCCGTATGCACCTTGCTGCTCCCTGAAGATTCTTTTGCGATCAGTCTAATGCGAGACACGCTCGGTGGCGTAGCCGCCCAAATCGGTTCTGTGATCGTCGGCAAGGAAGCGCAAATCCGCGCCTGCCTGACCTGCCTGCTGGCGGGCGGCCACCTGCTGATCGAAGATGCCCCCGGGGTGGGCAAGACCACGCTGGCGCAGGCGCTCGCCCTGTCGCTCGGGCTGCCGTTCCGCCGCATCCAGTTCACCGCCGACCTGCTGCCGTCGGACGTGATCGGCGTGTCGGTGTTCGAGCGGCAGTCCGGCCACTTCGTCTTCCACCCGGGGCCGATTTTCTGCGAAGTGCTGCTCGCCGACGAGATCAACCGCGCCAGCCCCAAGACGCAAAGCGCGTTGCTGGAGGCGATGGAAGAAGGCCAGGTCTCGGTCGACGGCGTGGCGCGGCCGCTGCCGCAGCCGTTCTTTGTGATCGCCACGCAGAACCCACTCTCCCAGATCGGCACCTTTCCGCTGCCGGAGTCGCAACTGGACCGCTTTCTGATGTGCATCAGCCTCGGCTACCCCGACCACGCGGCCGAGCGCGCGCTGCTGGCCGGCGAAGCGCGGCGCGACATGCTCAAGTCGCTGACCCCGGTGGCGCGGCCGGCCGATCTGCTCGCCGCCCAGCGCGAGACGAAGCGCGTGTTTGTCTCCGGCGCGCTGCTCGACTACGTGCAGGCGCTACTGGAGCACTCGCGCACCAGCGGCCGTTATGCGGAGGGCCTAAGCCCGCGCGCCGGCCTCGCCCTGCTGGCCGCCGCGCGCGCCTGGGCCTGGCTCGACGGCCGCGACCACACGATCCCCGAAGACGTGCAAAACGTGCTGCCCGCCGTGGTCGGCCACCGCCTGCACGCCAGCCAGCGCGAGGGTGGGCGCGCGCTGCACGGGCGGGAGCTGGTGGCGCAGTTGGTCAAGGCGGTTGGGGTGCCATGACGCTCGCTGGATGATGGATGATTTCGCCGCCTGCGGCGGCGATGATGGATGATGGCGTTGGATCGGTGCCGCAACCGCGGCCATCATTGCCGGCGCAGCCGGCATCATCCATCATGTCCTTAACGACCCACCCCCTCACCCTGCGCCTGGCGAACTGGATCGCCCGCGAACCACCGGCTTCGCAGCGCGAGGTGCTGCTCGACCGGCGGCGCGTTTACATCCTGCCCACGCGCGCCGGGCTGGCCTTTGGCCTCGTGTTGCTGGCGCTGCTGATCGGCGCGATCAACTACGAGCTGCAACTCGGGTTCCTGCTGACCTTCCTGGTGGCCGGCGTGGCGATTGCCGGCATGCACCACACCCACCGCAATCTGGCGCGGCTGACGCTGCGCGCGCACCACGCCGAGAACGTCTTCGCCGGCGACGCGGCGAGCTTCCACCTCGCCATCGCCAACCCGACGCGCGAGGCACGCTACGCGCTGGAGATCTCGCCGGTGCCACCGCGCCGCCGGTGGCGGCGCGTCGCGGAGGCCGCGCCGACGCGCGTCGATGTGCCGGCTGAAGGCAACGTGGTCGCCATCGTCGCCGTGCCGACCACGCGGCGCGGTGCGCTGCCCGCACCGCGGCTGCGGATCGTCACGCGCTTCCCCTTCGGCTTGTGGCAGGCGTGGAGCTACATGCAGCCGGCGCTCGCCGCCGTCGTCTACCCCGCGCCGGAGCAAGACGCCCCGCCGCTGCCTGCCGCGCTGGAGGGCGAAATCGCCGACGGCGGCGCCACCGTCGCGGGCGGTGTGGAGTGGGCCGGCATCCGCCCCTACCAAGCGGGCGATGCGCCGCGCGCCATCGCCTGGCGGCTGGCCGCGCGCTCCGACCAGCTCGCCGTCAAGATGTACGAGACCGCCGCCGGCGCCGAGCCGCTCTTCGACTACCGGGCGCTGCCCGCCCCGCTCGACCCCGAGAACAAGCTCGCCCGGCTGACCCGCTGGGTACTGATGGCCGAAGCCGCGCAGTTGCGCTACGGACTGCGGCTGCCCGGCGGCACTATCGGGCCCGACACGGGCGCGCTGCACCGCGAGCGGTGTTTGACGGCGCTGGCGTTGTTTCAAGAATGAGCGATGGCTGCCTACCGTCCACGATCGTTCGCGCAGGAGCAAAGCGTCAGACTCGGAACAGCGATCGGCCACTCGTCAGCCATCCAACGAGAGTGTCTTATCGGCTTGGCCCTGCCCGGTACCGCCCTGAAGAGGAACTTGTGAACAGTCCACCCCCAACTGTCACCCTGCGCGAGATCACCGCCGACACCGTGCGCGCCGTCATTCGACTGAACGTCGCCGACGGGCAAGACAGGTTTGTCGCGCCGAACGCCGTATCGCTGGCGCAGGCGCTGTTTTCGCCCGAGGCGTGGTACCGGGCGATCTACGCGGGCGACGAGCTGGCCGGCTTTGTCATGCTGGCCGACGAGTCGCTGTGCAGCCCCGCATCCGCCGTGCCCAAGGCCGTCGTTTGGCGGCTGATGATCGACGCCCGGTTCCAGCGTCGCGGCATCGGCCGCGCTGCCATGCAGCGGATCATTGAGCACGTGCGCGCCAAAGGAATCTTCCGCACGCTGCAACTGTCCTACGTCCCCGGCCCTGGATGCCCCGAGCCGTTCTATCTGTCGCTCGGTTTCCGGCATACCGGGCGCATCGACGATGGCGAGGTTGTGCTTGAACTACCGATCGATTCCAGCGGTGAACGGGCGGGGTGACACGCGGGTCACGCGGCCGGCGTGGGTTGGAACGGCTGGGTGGTGTACCGTCAAATTGCCGCCTGCATCGCCAACGTGTGCCCACATACTGTCCATCGATTGAGCGTCATGCCTGCGTGGTCCATAGCCGGAAGACAAGCACTCACGACCCTCTGGCACGCCCAAGTCTCCAGCGGTGCCCGCGAGCGGCGGGACACGCTGGCGCTGCTGCTCGCCACCGCGCTGGTGGCCGCGCCCCACGTCGAACACCTGCCGCTGTGGGCGACGGCGATCATCGCACTCGTCTGGTTGTGGCGGCTCGGGCTGCTGCTCGCACAGCGGCCGCTGCCGCCGCGCTGGCTGCTGATTGTGCTGCTGGCCGCGGTCACTGGCGGCGTGCTGCTGGAGTTCCGCACCATCGCCGGGCGCGATGCGGGCGTGACGCTGCTGTTGCTGCTGTTGGGCTTGAAACTGCTTGAACTGCGCGCGCGGCGCGACGTGTTCGTGGTCGTGTTCCTGTCGCTCTTCGTGCTGCTGGCGCAGTTCATGTTCGGCCAAGCCTTGCCGGTGGCGGCCCTCGCGATGCTGGCGGTGGTGGCGTTGTTCTGGGTGCTGGTGAGCGTCAACCTCGCCGAGACCGACCTGCCCGCGCGCCGCAAGCTCGCCATCGTCGGCCGCGCGCTGCTGCATGCGCTGCCGCTGGCCGCGGTGATGTTCGTGCTGTTCCCGCGCTTGTCGGGGCCGCTGTGGAGCATCGGCACGCAGGCTGCCACCGCGCGCTCCGGCCTGTCGGACACGATGGCGCCCGGTTCGGTCGGCGAGCTGCTGCTGTCCGAGGAGATTGCCTTCCGTGTGAACTTCGACGGCGCGCCGCCACCGCGTGCGGCGCTGTACTGGCGCGGGCCGGTGCTGGCGCGCTTCGACGGGCGCACCTGGTCGCCGGTGCCCGAGATCGCCTCGGCAGGAACGCGGCTCGACTTCGACCCAGCTTCGGCGGTCGAGTACACGGTCACGCTGGAGCCGCATGAGCGACCCTGGCTCTTTGCGCTGGAGATGCCGGCGCTAGATGGCGATCTGGCCGAGCTTGGCGCCCGCCGCACGGGCGACGGCCAACTGCTAGCCACACGCCCAGTCACGCAACGGCAACGCTATGCTGCGCGCTCGTACACGCGCTTCGCCCTGGGCGATCCGCAGCGCGAGCCGCCGGCGCGGCTGTGGACGCAGTTGCCCGCGGGGTTCAACCCGCGCACGCTGGAGTTTGCGCAACAACTGCGACAGTCGGCAGCCGACGGCACGCCGGCGGCGCTGGTGGCGGCGGTGCTCGAGTACTTTCGCCGCAACGAGTTTTTCTACACGCTCCAGCCGCCGCCGCTCGGCCGCGACAGCGTGGACGAGTTTTTGTTCGACACGCGGCGCGGCTTTTGCGAGCACTACGCCAGCGCCTTCGTCGTGTTGATGCGCGCGCTCGGCGTCCCGGCACGGGTGGTGACCGGCTACCACGGCGGCGAAGTCAACGCGGTGGACGGCGCCTTCACGGTGCGGCAGGCCGATGCGCACGCCTGGGCCGAGGTGTGGCTGGCCGGCCGCGGCTGGGTGCAGGTCGATCCGACCGCGGCGGTCGATCCCACCCGCGTCGACCAAAGCGCACGCGCGGCGCGCTCGGTGGCGCAGCCAGCGGGGGCCGCGCTGATCAACCTGGCGCCGCCGAACTGGCTGCGCCAGTTGCGCTGGAACTGGGAGGCGGTGGAAAACGCCTGGAACCAATGGGTGCTCACCTACTCGGCCGAGCGGCAGCGCAATCTGATGGAGCGGCTCGGCCTGCGGCCGACGACGGAGACGGTGGCGCTGGTGTTTGCCGCAGCGCTGGCCGCGGCGCTGCTGCTGGCGGGTTTGCTGGCGCTGCGCCAGCGCGTACGGCGCGACCCGCTGGCCGAGGCGATGGCCGTGTTGCGCGAGCGCTTGCAGCGCGCCGGGGTGGCCGCCACCGCAAGCGAAGGGCCGCGCGCGTTGCGCGAGCGGCTGGGCGCACCGCTTGCCGAGCCCAGCCGCGCCACGGCCGCCGCGCTGCTCGCGGAGATCGAGCACTGGCGCTACGCGACCGACCACGTGCCGCCGGCGCGCCTGCGCGCGCTGCGGCGGGCAGTGCGTAACTTCCGGCCGCGGCGCGCATGAAGCGGCGCAGCGCTCTCGGCGGTCTGGCCGCGCTCGCTTTGGCGGGCGCCGCGCCGCGCGTCTTGGCGCAGTCCGCCGACGGCCGCCCCTATCCGGAGCGGCCGGAAATGATCGAGTTTCTCGACGGACTGGAAGCCGCCACCGGCGTGCCGCGCGCCTGGGCCGAGCGCGTGCTGGCGCAGGGCCGCTACTCGGCCACGGCCGAGCGGCTGACCACACCGAGCGAGACGCCGCCACCGCGCGACTGGCGCGAGTACCGGGCGCGCAACGTCGACGCGCGGCGCATCGAGGAAGGCATCGCCTTCGCCCGCGCGCACCGCCGCTGGCTGGCGCAGGCCGAGCAGCGCTTTGGCGTGCCGCCGGCGTTGATCGTGGCGATCATCGGCATCGAAAGCTTCTACGGCCGCAACACCGGCAACTTCCGCACGCTCGACGTGCTGCTGACGCTGGCCTTCGACTACACGCGGCGCGCGCCGCTGTACCGCGAGCAACTCGCCGAGTTCCTGTTGCTGGTGCGCGAGCAGCAGCTCGACCCGCTGGCGCTGCGCGGCTCGTTTGCCGGCGCGATCGGGCTGCCGCAGTTCCTGCCGGCGTCGATCCGCCGCTACGCGCTGGACTTCGACGGCGACGGGCGCGTCGATCTGGCGACGAGCCGGGCCGACGCCATCGGCTCGGTGGCCAACTACCTTGCCGCGCAGGGCTGGCAGCGCGGTCTGCCAATAGCGCTGCCCGCGCAGAGCGACGGCGGTGCCGCGGAGAGCTACGCCCGCGGCATCACCGCCGCATGGCGCTGGCAGGAGGTCGCCGCGCGCGACGTACGCATCGCCGGCGAACTGGCGCCCGCGACCGAAGTGCTAATGATCGACCTGCCCGGCACCGACGCCGCCGGCAATGCCGTAGTCGAGTACCGCGTCGGCACCGTCAACCTTGCCGCGCTGCTGCACTACAACCGCAGCTACTTCTATGCGGCGGCGGTGACGGATCTGGCGGGGGCGATAGCGCGGGGGTTGTAGAGCGGCAGTGCTCGCGTCACAGAGGTCGTCCCGAGCGCAGCGAGGGATCTGTCGATACGGCGCTCAAAAAAGCAGGTCCCTCGCTGCGCCCGGGACGACAAGGAGCTTGCTTCACGCAAAGTCCACCTGCCGCTCCGGCCGCGCATCCTCGAACGGCTGCAATTGCATGCACGCGTCGAAAATCCGCATCACCGTCGGCACATGCTCGAGTCGGCAGTCGAAGCGCCGGGCGTTGAAGATCTGCGGCACCAGCGTTACGTCGGCCAGCGTCACCGCATCGCCCAGCACGAAGCGCCCTACCCGCCCGCCGGCGACAAGCTGCGCCTCCAGTTGCGCCAGCCCCTGCTCCACCCAATGCCGGTACCACGTGTTCTTGGCGTCTTCGCTGGCACCGAGTTGCCGCACCAGATAGCGCAGCACGCGCAAGTTGTTTAGCGGATGAATTTCGCAGGCGATCGACAAGGCCATCGCCCGCACGTACGCGCGCGCCAGCGGGTCGGCGGGCAGCGGCGCGGGCTGTGGGTAGGTCTCGTCCAGCCATTCGATGATCGCCATCGACTGCGTGAGGGTAGTGCCGTCGTCGAGCTTCAGCACCGGTACGAGTTCTGCCGCATTCAGCTCGCGAAACTCCGGCTTGCTCTGTTCGTTGCCGAGCAGACCCACGGGCATGTACTCATAGGTAAGCCCCTTCAAGTTGAGCGCGATCCGCACGCGGAACGAGGCCGACGAGCGCGCGGCGTTGTAGAGCTTCATGGCGATCACCTTCCAACGAATTGCACGGCCCACAGCGTAAGGCCGGGAAAGGCCAGCAGCAGCAGCGTGCGCAGCGCGTCGCTGGCGAGGAACACCGCGACGCGGCGGTAGGTCTGCGCGATCGGCACGTCGCGCGCGATGCCGTTGACGACCACGACGTTCAAGCCCACAGGCGGCGCGATCAACCCGATGTTGACCACACACAGCACCAGAATGCCGAACCAGATCGCCTTGGCCTCGACACTCAGCCCGTACAGCTCCAGCCCCAGCACCGCGGGCAGCAGCACGGGCAGCGTGAGCAGCAGCATCGACAGCTCGTCCATCACGCCGCCCAGCACCACGTAGAAGACGAGGATCGCCGCGATCACGGCCAGCGGCGGCACGTCGAGTGTGCCGACCCAGCCCGCCAGCAGCGCCGGCAGTTGCGACAGCGCGAGCGCCGCATTGAGCATGTCGGCACCGACGAAGATCATGAAGATCGCCGCGGTGGTCTGCGCGGTGCCCAGTAACGCGCGCCGCACGCCGGCCCAGCGCAAGCCGCCGACGACGACACCGGCCGCGAGTGTGAGCAGCGCGCCGATGGCCGCGGCTTCGGTCGCGGTGAAGACGCCGCCATAGATGCCGCCGAACACGAGCACGAAGATCGCCGCGATCGGCCACACTGCGCGCAGCGCTGCCCAGCGCGCGGGCCAGGGCTGGCGCGGCTCGGGCGGGCCCGCCTGCGGGCGCAGGCGCATGAACACGGCAATCGCGATGCAGTAGCCGGCCGCGGCGATCAGCCCCGGCACGAAGGCGGCGGCAAAGAGTTTGGCGATGTTCTGCTCGGC
>JAJTHJ010000349.1 GCA_021298875.1 Burkholderiales bacterium
AAGTCGAAGTTCGACAACCTGTACGGCTGCCGCGAATCGCTGGTCGACGGCATCAAGCGCGCCACCGACGTGATGATTGCCGGCAAGGTCGCGGTCGTGGCCGGCTACGGCGACGTGGGCAAGGGCTCGGCGCAGGCGCTGCGCGCGCTGTCGGCGCAGGTGTGGGTGACCGAGATCGACCCGCTCTGCGCATTGCAGGCGGCGATGGAGGGCTACCGCGTGGTGACGATGGACTACGCCGCCGACAAGGCCGACATCTTCGTCACCGCCACCGGCAACTACCACGTGATCGCGCACGAGCACATGGCGCGGATGAAGGATCAGGCGATCGTCTGCAACATCGGCCACTTCGACAACGAGATCGACGTGGCGTCGCTCAAGCAGTACAAATGGGAAGAGATCAAGCCGCAGGTCGATCACATCATCTTCCCCGACGGCAAGCGGATCATCCTGCTGGCGCAGGGACGGCTGGTGAACCTCGGCTGCGCGACCGGGCATCCGAGCTACGTGATGTCCAGCTCCTTTGCCAACCAGGTAATCGCGCAGATTGAGCTCTTTACGCACACCGACAAGTACCCGATCGGCGTCTACGTGCTGCCCAAGCATCTCGACGAGAAGGTCGCGCGGCTGCAACTGAAGAAGCTCAACGCACAACTGACCGAACTCACCGAAGCGCAGGCGCAGTACATCGGCGTGGCCAAGACCGGGCCGTACAAGCCGGAGCACTATCGCTACTAGGCGCCCCCGCGCCCACCCCAGCCCTCCCCCGCGCGCGGGGGAGGGAGCTTCCCGAAGGGAACACCCATGCGTCTCCTCCTCGTCTGGATCCTGAGTGCCGTTGCGCTGTACCTCGTGACCCTGATCGTCCCCGGCGTCACCGTCGACACGTACCTGACCGCCTTCGTCGCCGCCATCGTGCTGAGCTTCGCCAACACGCTGATCAAGCCGATCCTGATCGTGCTGACGCTGCCCGTCACCATCGTCACGCTTGGCCTCTTTCTGATCGTCATCAACGCGCTGCTCTTCTGGGGCGTCGGCTCGTTCCTGCCGGGCTTTCGGGTCGAGGGCTTCTGGTCCGCGGTGGGCGGCGTGCTGTTGTACAGCTTCTTTTCCTGGGCGCTGTCCTTCCTGCTGCCCGACAGCTACGCGCGGCGGACTTGACGATGAGCAACGATCGAAACCAAAATGGAACCATAGAATCCATTTTGGAGCCAAAAATGACGGTCAGCCTGTCAGTAAAGAACGTGCCCGCCGAACTCGCCGAGCGCCTGCGCGCGCGGGCCGAACGTAACCGGCGGTCGTTGCAGCGCGAGTTACTCGCGATCCTCGAAGCCGCCGCCGACGAGCGCGCCGCGGCCACGATCGGCGCGGTCGTGCTGCCGCCGCAGGACAAGATTTCGATCGAAGAACTGGCGGCGCGGGCGCGCGCGCGCTTCCCCAAGGGCACCGAAAGCTCGGTCGCGTACATCCGCGAGATGCGCGACAGCCGGTAGCCGATGGCCGCCCGCCGCCCAACGCCCCCCGAAGCGCCAACGCTGTACGTGGCCGAGCCGCCGGCCGCCTACGGCCGGCGGCCGCGTCTGGTGGTCGACGCCTCGGTGCTGGCCGCCGCGCTGTTCGGCGAAGATCGGCACGCGATCGCCGTCACGATTCTGCTCATCCGGTCGCTGGCGGCACCGCAGCTGGTGGACTACGAAATCGGCAACGTCGCGCTCAAGAAGTGCCGCGCCGGGCAGATCGACGACGCCGACGTCGCGGGCGCGCTGGCGGACTTCCTCGCGCTGGACCTGACCCGCTATCCGGTCGATGTCGCAGCCACGCTCGTGCTGGCCGAGCGCTACAAACTCTCCGCCTACGACGCCGCCTACCTCTGGCTGGCCGAGACGCTCGCCACGCCGCTCGCCACCTTCGACGACAAGCTGGCCGCGGTGGCGCGCAAGCATCTGCCGGGCGGCGCGAGCCCGCCCGGCCTTGGCGAGGCCCGCCGATGACGCCGCGCGAACGTTTTCTCAAACTGCTGCGCGAGGACGTGCTGCAAGTCGATCTGGCCGATCTGGACTTCGGCATCTACCGCATCCTCAACCACCGGCGCGCCAAGATCGACGCCTTCCTCACCGAGCAACTGCCCGCGCGGATCGACGTCGAACTCGCGCGCCTGCCCGGCACTGCCGGCGAGGACGAACAGGCCCGCATCTACAACGAGCTCTACACCTTCTTCAACCGCTACTACGAAGACGGCGACTTCGTCCCGCGCGCCCGCCGCGGGCGCGACGCCGCCTACAGCGTCGCCTGGGACGGGCGCGACGTGTTCTTCCACTGGGCCACCCGCGGCAGCCACTACGTCAAGAGCGGCGAGCGCTTTGCCGGCTACGCCTACCGGCAGGCCGACGGGCGGCGCATCGCGCTCAACGTGCGCCGCGCCGACACCGAGAAAGACAACGTCAAGGGCGAGCGCCGCTACTACGTGCCCGCCGCCTTCGAGCACGACGGCGGGCAAAGCCGCCTGCTCTTCGACTACCGCAAGCTCGACCCCAAAGAAGCGCGCCGCTACGAGCGCAAGGGCGCCGCCCCCGCCGACGAGACCGGCGACGAGGACGGCGCCGACGCCCCGGCCGCCGAAGGCCGCAGCGCGCAGGAGCGCCTGCTCAACGCTTGGGCAGCGAACGGCGCGGAGTTCAAGACCGTCGCGCTGCCCACCGGCATCGACCGCGCGCTGCTCGCCCGGCACGCGCAGCGCTACGTCAAGGGCCAGACCACCGACTTCTTCGTCCACCCCAAACTGGGCGAGTTTCTGCGCGGCGAACTCGACTACCACCTGAAAAACGAATTCGTCCGCATCTGGCACCTGCCCGACGGCGAAGCGCTCGCCCGCGAGCGCGGCAAGTTCGCCATCGTCCAGCGGCTGGCCGAAGCGATCGTCGACGTGCTCGCCGCCATCGAAGACGTGCAGGCCGTGCTGTTCGAGAAGCGCAAGTTCGTGCTCGCCGCCGACTGGCTGGTGCGCGCCTCCGCGCTGGCCGCGCTGCCCGGCGGCGCGGCCCTCGTCGCCCAGGCCGCCGCCAACGAAAAGCAGGTGACGGAATGGGCGCGGTGGGTGGGCGTGCAGCCCCGTACCGCGGCATCCGCGCCCCCACCCCAACCCTCCCCCGCTACGCAGGGGAGGGAGTTTCCCCCTCCCCCGCTCGCGGGGGAGGGCCGGGGTGGGGGCGACGGTGCCGCCGACGGAGCAGACGGCCGCGCGCTGTTGCAGCGCTACCCCCACCTGCCGATTCACACCGCGCACTTCGACGCCGACTTCAAGGCCGCGGTGCTCGCCTGCTTCGACGATCTCGACGCCGCCACCGGCGGCCTCCTGATCCACGCCGAAAACTACGCCGCGCTGCGGACGATCGAACCGGCGTACCGGCAGGGGGTCAAGTGCATCTACATCGATCCGCCGTACAACACAGCCGCCTCGGAGATCGCGTACAAGAATGGGATGAAGAGCGCATCCTGGCTTGCGCTGTTGGACGGACGCGTTTCTGCTGCCAAGCGCCTCCTAAGGTTGGACGGCGCTTTCGTGGCAGCGATCGATGACTTTGAGGCGAAGAATCTGGGCTTCTTGATGGATGAGACGTTCGACGATGACGCGCACTGGGCGACAGTCCCCGTCAGGTCGAAACCGCAAGGACGCGCCACGGCAAACGGCTTCTCCATCAATCACGAATACCTCCTGTTTTACGGATGCTCGCCAGCTAGCTCTGTCGGGCGACTTCCGCGGGAGGGGACGCGCGCAGATCGGTACCCCGAAAGCGATTCGGTTGGCGCGTTCGCTTGGGCCAACCTGCGAAAGACAGGCTCGGACAGTAGACAGGCAGATCGTCCCGGTCAGTACTTTCCGATTTACGTTGGAGAGAGCGGCGCTCGGGTGCCTGACATGTCTTGGGACGACGACACCGAAGAGTGGATTCCCGCAGCGCCACAGAAAGGCGAAGTCGCGGTGTTTCCGGTCGACGACTCGGGCGAACGCCGCGTATGGAGTGTCGCGCCAGAGAGAGCTCGCGAGGACTTGCGCTCGAGCGAGATTCAGCTCCGCCGAGAGGGTCAACGCACGTACTTCGTTCGAAAGTACCGACCTAACGAGGAGGGGGCGCTGCCGCATACTTGGTGGTCGGACGCCAAGTACTCCGCGAGCGAGAGCGGCACAAAGGTGCTCCGAGATGTCATGGGTGGCAGGTTGGCGTTTTCGTTCCCGAAGAGCTTGTTCGCTGTCGCAGACTCGCTCCGCGTGCTGGGAATAGGCGCTAGCAACACAGCGTTGGACTTCTTCGCCGGCTCCGGCACCACTGCCCATGCGGTGCTGAATCTCAACCGCGAAGACGGCGGCGAGCGCAAGTTCGTGCTGGTCGAGCAGGGCGAGTACTTCGACACCGTGCTGCTGCCGCGCGTGGCCAAGGTGATGGCCTGCCCGGAGTGGAAGGACGGCAAACCCAAACCCGGCGTGGCGATGCAGGCCGCCGCCGGCGAGGACGCCGCCGCGCACTGGAGCGCGCGCACGCCG
>JAJTHJ010000107.1 GCA_021298875.1 Burkholderiales bacterium
CAGCACGCCTTTCTTCCGCGCAGTCTCTTCACTCGATAGGTACCCCCGTGAGCGAAGTCGCCATTCTTTTCGCGATCATCGCCGTGGTGATCGTGCTGTTCATCAGCGAGAAGGTGCCGGTCGTGCTGGTGGCGCTGGGCACCGCGCTGGCGCTGTACTTCACCGGCATCCTCGACTTCCGCCAGGCGCTTGCTGGGCTGGGCGATCCGACGACGATCTTCATCGCCTCGCTGTTCGTGGTCAGCGCGGGGCTGGAGGCGGCGGGCGTGACCGCCTGGGCCGGCCAGTTACTGATCGCCAAGGCCGGCGCCAGCCGCGCGCGGCAGTTGTCGCTGATCATGCTCGCCTGCGCGCTGCTGACCGCGCTGATCAGCCTGAACGGTGCGGTGGCCGCGCTGCTGCCGGTGGTGGTGGTGATGGCGGTGCGGCTGGCGCAGCCGCCGTCGCAACTGCTGATGCCGATGGTGTTCGCCTCGCACGCCGGCTCGCTGCTGGCGTTGACCGGCTCGCCGGTCAACGTGCTGGTGTCGGAAGCCTCGGCCGACGCCGGCTACGGGCAGTTCGGCTTCTTCGAGTTCGCCATCGTCGGCGTGCCGCTGCTCGTGGGCACGATGCTGATCCTGATCTTCCTCGGCCGCTATCTGCTGCCGAAGACGAGCGGTGCGTCGATGCCGACCGACCTGTCCAAGCACGCGCGCACGCTCACCGAGCAGTACCGGCTCGACGCCGGCGTGTTCCAGTTGCGGGTGCGGGCCTCGTCGCCCTTGCTGGGGCGCGCGACGAGCAGCGTGGATTGGAGTGCCTATCCGGGCCTGACCCTGATCGGCGCGAAGAGCGGTAGCACCGCGCGTCCGCTGGGCGAAGGGGCGCTGGCCGAAGGCGATCTGCTGCTGCTGCGCGGCGACGCGCAGACCGCCGCGCAACTGGCCACCGACCAGCATCTCGCCTTCGGCCCCGACGACAAGGACAGCGGCGTGGCCGATGCGCTGTTCAATCGCGCCTCGGGTCTGGCCGAAGTGGTGATCCCACCGCGCTCGGCGCTGATCGGCCGCGAAGTGTTTCCCGGCATGGTGACCGAAAGCGGCGACCTGCTGGTCCTGGCAATCCAGCGCCGCGGCGAAGACATCGGCCCCGGCGCGGTCAAGCTCGAAGTCGGCGACACGATGCTGCTGCAAGGCACTTGGAGCGCGCTCGACAAGCGGCTGGCCGACCCCGAGGTGCTGGTCGTCGATTCGCCCGAACTCGTGCGCCGGCAAGCGGTGCCGATGGGTGCGGGCGCCAAGGCGTCGATCGCGATCCTGCTCGGCATGGTGGCGGCGCTGGCGACCGGCGTGGTGCCGGCCGCGATCGCCGGCCTGTGCGCCGCGGGCGCGATGGTGCTATTCCGCGTGCTGTCGGTCGAGCAGGCGTACCGCTCGATCAACTGGACGACCGTGATCCTGGTCGGCGCGATGACGCCGCTGTCGGCGGCGATGATGCAAACGGGTGCGGCGCAGTTGCTGGCCGACCGGCTGGTGGCGATGGTCGGCGACGCGGGGCCGCTGGCGCTGCTGGCGGGTCTCTTCGTGCTGACCGCGGTGCTCGGGCAGTTGATCAGCAACACGGCGACCGCGCTGATCATCATCCCGATCGCGGTGACGGCGGCACTGGAACTCGGCATCTCGCCGCAGCCGGTGGTGATGACCGTCTGCATCGCGGCGGCGGCAGCCTTCCTGACGCCGGTGGCCACGCCGGTCAACCTGATGATCATGGGCCCGGCCGGCTACAAGTTCGGCGACTACTGGAAGCTCGGCATCGTCTGCATGGCCTGGTTCTTCGTGATGGCGGTGTTCTTCGTGCCGCTCGTTTGGCGGTTCTAGCGGCGGCGTCGGAACCCGCGCCGCGCCGCACTGTCCGAAGAGCAACTACCCTGTCCCATACCCGCCGCATTCCGCGGCGGTTCTTTCACTCACAAGAAGGAGCAACGTAATGACCACCCCCACCACCACCCGCCGCGGCTTCGTCGCCACCGCCGCCGCGCTGGCCGCCACGGCCGCCGCCACTTCTGCCCAGGCGCAACCGTCGGCCACGCCGGACGCCACCATCGAGTTCACGCTGTTCCGGGCCGGCTTCATCGTCGGCGGAACCGGCGGCAGTGGCCTGCTGCACTTCAAGGACAACGGGTATCCGCTCGGTGTCGGCGGCGTGAGCTTCGGCGCGACCATCGGTGTCGCCCGCATCGAAATGACCGGCGAGGTCTACAACCTGAAGCAGGCGAGCGACATCGAAGGCACCTACACAGCCGTCAGCGCCGGCGGCGCAGTGGCCGGCGGTGCCGGCGTGGCTGAACTGCAAAACGCTCGCGGTGTGAAACTTCGCGTCAGCGGGCGGCAGATCGGCCTGATGGTGTCGATCGATTTGTCCGGCTTGCAGATCTCTCTGCGCCGCGGCTGATCGCAAACGCCTAACCGGTGAATCGCAGCGCCAGCAGCAACGCGGCAACCACCAGCAGCAGCGACAGCCCGGCCACGGCCCATTGCCGCAGCCAGGCGTCGCTGCGCTCGAGCAACACGCCCAAGCGCGCCAGCGCACGCAGGCCGGGGTCGATGACCGCCGCCACGTCGCCGGCCGGGATGCGTGGCAAGCGCGTGCCCCAGCGCGCCAGCAGCCACGCCAGACCACCACCGATGGCCACCGGCCAGGCGCTCGCCCACAGCGCCTTGGCATCGAACACGTCCGCCACACTGCTCAGCGGCAGTGTGAGATAAAGCACCCAGGGCACGATGAGCGCCGCCCATCCCGTCGCCAGCCACGGCCAGCGCAAGCCCGCCGGTGCGAGCGCGCCCGCGGCGCATGCCGCCATCGGCCGCAGGCAGCGCAGGAAGTGCAGCATCAACAGCGTGGTGCCGATCGCCGATACGTAAGCCACCGTCGCCGCCCAGCCGCTGCCGAGTGCGTCTTTGACCGCCAGCTTGGCCACCGCACCGCCGGTCGCCGGCAAGCCCCCCAGCCCGACCGCCAGCACCGCCGCCAGCAGCAACGTCATGCGCAGACGAGACCAGTGGCTCGCAGCCACCACGCCCACCAACAGGAACATCGCGCCCTTGACCAGGATGTGATGGCTTGCGTAGAACGCGGCGGCGAGCGCCGTGCCGGCATCGCCCAGCGCGATGCCGCTGCCGATCACCGCGACCGTGAAGCCCATCTGGCTGACGCTCGAATAGGCGAGCACCACCTTGGGATGCGTCTGCGTGATGCCGACCGCAACCGCGTAGAGCGCGGTGAACATGCCGGCCGCTGCCAGCGCGTTGCCCCAGCCGGCCAGCGCGGGATCGACCGGCAAAAAACGGATCAGCCCGATGATCCCGGCCTTGACCACCGCGCCGCTCAGCACCGCGGAGGCCGGCATCGGCGCCGCCGCGTGCGCGAGCGGCATCCACACGTGCAGCGGAACGAGGCCCGCCTTCAGCCCGAAGCCGACCACCAGCAGCGCGAAGATCGCATCGCGCTGCGGCGCGGTCGGCAGTGCGGCGACGGCGTCGCGGATCAGCAGACTGCCGTCGGGCGTGGCGGCAACGAGCAGCAGCATCGCCACCAGCACCAGCGTCTCGCCAAAGAGCGCGAGTCCGAGGTAGATCGCCGCCGCGCGCCGCGCCGCCGCGCTCTCGTCCTGGAACA
>JAJTHJ010000193.1 GCA_021298875.1 Burkholderiales bacterium
AACACCTAGGTACGGCGACAGCAGCTGGAACGTCGGCCCGGCGAAGGTCGAGGCCCGCGCGTTGGTCGGCTGAAACTGCGTGTTGCCGCTCCACGCGTCGTAGTCGATGCCGGCGAGCAGTTCGCCGCCGCTCCGCGGCGCCCACTGGCCGCGCGCGCGGGCGCCCCAGCTGTCCCAATCGGTCAGAGTGTTGCCGGTGGTGCCCGCCTGGCGCAGCCAGTTGCCCTCGCCGCCGCTGTAGTACAGCCGCAGCGCGGCGCTGCTGGTGGCGTTGTGCTGTTCGAGCGAGGCGATGACGACCGTGCCGTTGGTCTCGTAGGTGCCGTTGCGCAGCTGCGGCATGCCTTCCGGGCCCGGATCGTCGACCGAATTGTCCACGCCGAGCACTGTCACTCCGGCCGTCCAGCCGGGCGCCAGGGCGACCGCGCCCTTGGCGAGCAGATTGGCGAGGCGACCGTCGGCCGACTCGCGGTCGCCGTTGGAACTCTGGTAGCCCTGTGCCACCAGCCCCGACCAGTCGCCGCTGCGGCCGCCGGCGCTGAATTGCTGGATGAAGGTGCCGAAACTGCCGCCCTGCAGCATCAGGTTGCCCGCCGCGCCCTGCGCCGGCGCCGAGCGGGTGGTCAGGTTGACCGAGGCCAGCGCATTGCCGACCACGTCCGGCTGCGGTCCCTTGAGCACGTCGACCGAGGCCATGCCGTTGATCGGCAGCAGGTCGAGCAAGGGGTGGTTCCACACCCCCATGTAAAACGGCACGCCGTCGATGAAGGTCTTGATTTCGGCGCCCGGTCGCGCCGAGCCCAGACCGCGGATGAAGAGCGCGCCGCCTTCGCCGCCGCCGAACGAGCCGACCGGATTAAAGCGCGAGATCGTCACCCCCGGCGTGCGCCGCAGCGCGCTGGCCACGTCGGTGGCGTTGAGATCCTCGATCTGCTCTTGCGTGACGACCGTCGTCTGCCCGCCGAAGGGGCCGAAGCGGTTTTCCTCGATGATCGGGTGGCCGATCACGGTGACGGCTTCAAGCGTCGCGGTTGCCGGCGGCGGGGCCGACTGAGCGACGGCTGTCGCGCTGGCGGCCAACAATGGGAGGGCGAGGGCGCGAGGCAGTTTCGTTGGCATGAGCGCGACCCTTGAGATCGGAGAAAGCGAAGTAAGAAGTATTTTCCATTCTTCATACTATCGCTTGACCGAAGTCAAGTGGGTCGGAAGATCGGTCTGGTCCCGCTCCGGCCAACGTGACGCCCAAGCCACGTTCCGGCGGAGGCTTCCCGCGGTTCGTCAACGTGCCGGGCCGCGCTCGTACCACCCGCGGCTGGCATTGACCGCCCGCACGACCAGCAGCATCACCGGCACCTCGATCAGCACGCCGACCACGGTGGCGAGCGCTGCGCCTGAATTGAAGCCGAATAGGCTGATCGCCGCGGCGACGGCGAGTTCGAAGAAGTTGGACGCACCAATCAGCGCCGAAGGGCAGGCGACCGCGTGCTTCTCGCCGAGCGCGCGGTTGGCGAGATAGGCCAGGCCGGCGTTGAAGAACACCTGAATCAGGATCGGCACTGCCAGCAGCGCGATCACCAGCGGCTGCGCGAGGATCGCCTCGCCTTGAAAGGCAAAGAGCAGTACGAGCGTGGCGAGCAGCGCGATCACCGACCAGGGTTGCAGCCGGTGCAGCAGCGCCTCCAGCGCCGAGGCGCCGCCGCGCGCCAGCACGCGAGAGCGCAGCACTTGCGCGGCGATCACCGGCACCACGATGTACAGCACGACGGATGTGACCAGCGTGTCCCAGGGCACGGTAATCGACGCCACGCCGAGCAGGAACGCCACGATCGGTGCGAAGGCGAAGATCATGATCGTGTCGTTCAGCGCCACCTGGGTCAGCGTGAAGTAGGGGTCGCCGCCCGTGAGCCGGCTCCAGACGAAGACCATCGCCGTGCAGGGCGCGGCGGCGAGCAGGATCAGGCCGGCCACGTAGCTGTCGATCTGCTCGGCCGGCAGCCAGGGCGCGAAGAGATTCTTGATGAAGATGTAGGCCAGCAGCGCCATGGAAAACGGCTTGACCAGCCAGTTGACCGCCAGCGTCACGCCGATGCCGCGCACGTGCTGCCGCACCTGGTCGAGTGCGGCAAAGTCGATCCGCAGCAGCATCGGCACGATCATCACCCAGATCAGCAGTCCCACGGGCAAATTGACCCGCGCGAACTCCATGCGGCCGATGGCCTGCACCGGTGCCGGCGCCAGTTGGCCGAGCGCGATGCCGGCGACGATGCACAGCGCGACCCAGACGGTCAGATAGCGCTCGAAGGTGTTCATCGCCGCGGCGGGCCGCGACTCGGCGGCGGCACTCATGACGCGCCAATCTCTTTCAGGCGCTGCGTCAGCGCCACGCGATCGAGCTTCGCGAGCGGCAGATTGACGAAGAGCTCGATCCGCCGCCGCAGCCGCGTGTAGGCATCGAGAAATGCGCGGTGCTTGTCCTCGTCGCTGCCGGTAGCGGCGGCCGGGTCGGGCACGCCCCAGTGCGCGCTGACCGGCTGCCCCGGCCAGAAGGGGCAGACCTCGCCGGCGGCGCTGTCGCAGACGGTGAAGACGAAGTCCAGTTCCGGTGCGCCGGGCGCGCCGGCGGCGAACTCGTCCCAGCTCTTGCTGCGCAGGCCGTCGGTCGGCAGCCGGTTCTTGCGCAGCAGTTCGAGCGCGAACGGGTTCGCCGTGCGGTTCGGGTGCGAGCCAGCGCTGTACGCGCGGAAGCGCGGCGCACCGAGCGCGTTAAGCGTGACCTCGGCCAGGATCGAGCGGGCCGAGTTGCCGGTGCAGAGGAAGAGGACGTTCAGCGGTGGAGGGAGATCTTGCTTTGTCATGGTTGGCGGCTATGTCCGTTGAAGTTGCGGTCTTCCCTCACCCGGCCGCTACGCGGCCACCCTCTCCCGCCGGGAGAGGGTCTTGAAGCCCCTCTCCCTCCGGGAGAGGGGTTGGGGTGAGGGAAGACCGCCGCATACGAAGAGTGGTGTCAGGAGTCGGAAGGCGTGGCGAGTTGTTTCTGCATGCAGGCCGCGCTCGACGGGCACACGCCCGCGAACTGCGAACTGTTGCGCAGCGCCTCGGGAACCGCGCTACGTGCCACAACGCGGTAGCCGAGCGCCGCAAAGAACTCCGCCGCGGTCTGCGTCAGCAGGACGAGCGAACGCAACCCCTGCGCGCGCGCCCGCTGCTCGACCGCCTCGACCAGCGCCCGACCGAGGCTGCGCCCGCGCTGCGTAGGCGCCACGACCAGCGAGCGCAACAGACCGTTGTCGCCGTAGTGCTCGACCGTGACCGCGCCGACGATCGCGTCGCCATCGCGCGCCACGCAGAACCTGGCGAGCGCCGCCGGCGTCAGGTCGGCGGTCGGCAAGCCCGCCTGCGCGAGTAGCGCGACGATGCGCGGCCCATCGGCCGGCGTCGCCGCTTCGATGTGCGCGGACTCAGGCACAGCCGCCCGGAGCGCAGCAGGCCGCGGCCGCCGGCTCTTTGCGCGGTGCTTGGGTTACGGCTGCGGCTGGGGTGCAGCACGCGTCGCTTGCTGCCTCGTTGAAGGTCGGCACGGCGCCCAGCGTGTGGAAAGTCTCCCAGGCGATGCCGGTGGGATCGGTCACCCAATACTTGTTGCTGCGCGCGTAGCAGCAGGCGACCTCGTGTTCGGCCTGCGCGGCCACGTTCGCCGCCTGCAACGGTGCGTGCAAAGTGCCGAGTTCTTCGTCGTTGTCGGTCTGCAAGCCCAAGTGGTCGAGCCCCGGTACTGCGCCGCGTGCGGAGATCGCGAAGTTCACCCGCGGGTCGTCCAATTGCCACTTGGCGTAATCGTCCTTGCGCACCGTGGGCGCGCCGCCGAAGAGTGTCGAGTAGAAGCGGACGCTGGCCGCCAGATCGGCCACCGCGACGTGGACGTGAAAGCGTTTCATGCACAGGCTCCCTTGCGTTGCGCCTTGCGGGCGGTGGGCGCGCAGGAGGCGCCGTCGGCCGCGCAGCAGTTTTCGGTGAGAAAGTCGATCAGCGCGGCCATCGCCGCATAGTCGGCCGCGTAGTAGATGTAGCGCCCGTCCTGCCGCGCGGTGATGAGGCCGGCCTGCGCCAGCTCTTTCAGATGAAAACTCAGCGTGGCCGGCAGGATGTCGAGCTGGGCGGCGATCTCGCCCGCCGCCAGGCCGCTCGCGCCCTGCCGCACCAGCCGCCGGTACACGGCGAGCCGGGTGTCCTGCGCCAGCGCGGCGAGCGCGCGGGTGGCTTCGGTCGATTTCATAGTTTGAATAATATCGAAACGATGTCGCCGCTGTCCAATGCGGGTGTGTACCCCTCTACACTGCACGCCTCGTTCGTCACGGCAGGAGTCGCGCATGCAATTGACCACCACCCCCAGTATCGAAGGCCGCCGCATCACCCGCTACTGCGGCGTGGTCGCCGGCGAGGCGATCCTCGGCGCCAACCTGTTCAAGGATTTGTTCGCCGGCATTCGCGATCTGGTCGGCGGCCGCTCGGCCACCTACGAGCGCGAGCTGCAACGGGCGCGCGACATCGCGCTCACCGAGCTGCAGGAGCGGGCGCAGGAGCTGGGCGCCAACGCGGTGGTCGGCATCGACCTCGACTACGAAGTGCTGGGCCAGGGCAACGGCATGTTGATGGTTTCGGCCAGCGGCACCGCGGTGGTGGTCGAGTGAGCGCCGCGGCAGTGGCCGGGCCGCTGACCGACGCCGAAGTCGAGGAGTTGGCCGCGTACTTCGACCGCCTGCCCGACGCGGCCGGGGCTTTCGACGTGCAGATGGCCGATGGCTATCTGGTCGGCCTGCTGTTGCAGCCCGAAGCGGTGCCGCAGTCCGAGTGGCTGCCGCGACTGCTGGCCGGCGTATCGGGCGATGCAG
>JAJTHJ010000088.1 GCA_021298875.1 Burkholderiales bacterium
ACGCTCTTCATCTTCGCCTCGATGCTCGCCTACAGCATGCAGGACTTGATCCTGGAGCCGTACGCGGGGCTGGTGTTCGGTTTCACGCCGGGGCAGTCGACGGCGCTCGCCAGTGTGCAGCACGGCGGCGTGCTGGCCGGGATGATCGCGCTGGCCGTGGGTGCGAGCGTGATCGGCGGGCGCTGGCTCGGTCCGCTGCGGCAGTGGATCGTCGGCGGCTGCATTGCCTCGGCGGCGGCGCTGCTGGCGATCGCCGCGGGCGCGGCCGCCGGCCCTGGCTGGCCGCTGCGCGAAGTCGTGTTTGCGCTGGGCTTCGGCAACGGCGCGTTTGCCATCGCCGCCATCGCCGCGATGATGAGCCTCGCGAGCCAGGGCACGCCGGGTCGCGAGGGCCTGCGCATGGGGCTGTGGGGCGGCACGCAGGCGGTGGCGTTTGCGCTCGGCGGCTTTGCCGGCGCGGCGGCGAGCGACGCGATGCGCTGGTTGTTGGGTTCGGTCGAACTCGGCTACGGCAGCGTGTTCGTGTTCGAGGCCGGCCTGTTCCTTTGGGCGGCGTGGCTGGCTGCGCATGTGGCGCTGCCGCGCCCGCGCGACCGGCGCAAGACTTTGGTGGCTGCCGGCGGTTACGCCGCGGCGGGAGGAGAGTGACGATGAGCGAGCAAGAAGTCTTCGACACCGTGGTGGTGGGCGGCGGTCCGGCGGGCGCGACCGCGGCGACCGATCTGGCGCGCCGCGGCCGGCGCGTGCTGCTGCTGGACCGCGCCGGGCGGATCAAGCCCTGCGGCGGCGCAATCCCGCCGCGGCTGATCGAGGAGTTCGCGATCCCCGATGCGCTGCTGGTCGCCAAGATCGACAGCGCGCGGATGGTGTCGCCCGCCGACCGCCGCGTGCTGATGCCGATCGACGGCGGCTTTGTCGGCATGGTCGACCGCGAGCAGTTCGACGAATGGCTGCGCAACCGCGCCGCTGCGGTGGGCGCGGTGCGGCGCACCGGGACGTTCGAGCGGCTGGAGCGCGCCGCCGACGGCAGCACGCTGATCCACTACCGCGACGCGGAAGACCGGCCCGCCACGGTCGCTGCGCGCAGCGTGGTCGGTGCCGACGGCGCGCGCTCCGCTGTCGGACGCCAGGCCATCGACGGCGCCGACCGCGTGTCCTGCGTGTTCGCCTACCACGAGATCTTGCGCGCGCCCGAGGCAACCGCCGATGTGGACTACCACCCGACCCGCTGCGACGTGGTCTACAAAGGCGCCTTGTCGCCCGACTTTTACTCGTGGATCTTTCCTCATGGGCCGACGCTGTCGATCGGCACCGGCAGCATGCACAAGGGCTTCTCGCTGCGCGACGCGGTGGCCGACCTGCGACGCACGACGGGGCTGGCGAACTGCGAGACGATCCGTCGCGAAGGCGCGCCGATCCCGCTCAAGCCGCTGGCCCGCTGGGACGACGGCCGCAACCTGGTGCTGGCGGGCGATGCCGCCGGCGTGGTGGCCCCGGCCTCCGGCGAAGGCATCTATTACGCAATGACCGGCGGGCGGCTGGCGGCCGAGGCGGTGGACGAATTCCTCGCCACCGGCGACGCGCGCGCGCTGGCTACGGCGCGCAAGCGCTTCATGAAGGCGCATGGCCGCGTGTTCATGGCACTCGGCATGCTGCAGCGGTTCTGGTATCCGAGCGACAAACGGCGCGAGCGCTTCGTCGCGCTGTGCCGCGACCCCGATATCCAGTACCTGACCTGGCAGGCGTACATGCACAAGAAACTCGTGCGCGCCAAGCCGCTGGCGCACCTGCGCATCTTCGTGAAGGACATGGCGCACCTGTTGGGGCTGGCGCGGGTGTAGTCGCCCGATCGCCCCCGCCGGCGCCGGGGCAAGGTTCCACCACGTGGCGATGCTCAGCGCAAGCCAACTGATCGACCTCGTGCTGCTGCTGGTGGCCGTGGAGTTCGCGGCCCTGGCACTGTGGCACGCGTGGCGGCGGCAGGGCATCGCCGCGCGCGACCTGCTGCCCAATTCGCTTGCCGGCGCTTCGCTGCTGCTCGCCGCGCGCAGCGCCTTTGCGGGCGCGCCCTGGCCGTGGACCTTGGGTTGGTTGGCGCTGGCGCTCGTCGCCCACGTCACCGACTTGGCGCGGCGGTGGCGCTGAGGGCCCGTGGCGGCCGGAACGCCTGGTAGTCATTCGGGGCGAGCGTCGATTGCATACTTTGCGCATATGTCGAAGCCCCGCCCACCGATGACTACCCACCACCGCCGTCGCCCCGAGCGCGCGCCGCCGCGCGCTGTTGCCGCGTTGCTCGCTCTGGCCTTGCTCGGCGGGTGCGCGACACAGATCGGTCCAGCGCCAGCCAACGCCGACGGGCTGGGCGGTGGCAAGGCGCTGCTGATCCAGAACAAGTCCCTCACGCCGGTCGAAGGCGGGCGCGTCGCCCTCGCTGCCGATCTGCTGCCCGGAGACATCTTGCTCTCGGCCTCGGCGGGGCTGGTCTCCGTCGGCATCCGCGCGCTGACCGTCTCGCCAGTGAGCCACGCGGCGCTGTACGTCGGCAACGGCGAGGTGGCCGAGGCCGTCCGCTCCGGCGTGCAACTGCGGCGGATCGAGGTGGTGCTGGCGGAAGAGTCGGTCGTCGTCGCCCTGCGTCATCCGGCGCTCGACGCCACTACCGCCGAGCGCATCGGCGAGTTTGCGCGCGCCGCCGTGGGCGGCCGTTACGACACCGTCGGCGTGCTGCTGCACGCACCGTTTTCGCTGCAACGGCGTGCCTGCGAATTGCCCGGCCTCACGAGCTTCCTGCGCGAAGCCTGCCTGTCGGCGCTGGCCACGCTGCAACTGGGCGGTGGCAGCAACGACCGGTTTTTCTGCTCCGAGTTCGTGCTCGCCGCGTACGCGCAGGCGGGGCTGCCGATCACTCGCGAGCGGCCCCACTGGGTCTCGCCGGAAGACTTGCTGCACATGCGCGCCGGTGATGTTTCGTCGCTGCCGGTGGAGCAGCCGCTTGCTTACGTCGGCCATCTGAAAGTGGCCGCCGGCGACATCGCGCTGCCGCTGCCCGCCACGCCGCAGGGCTGGATCGGATCGGCGGCGGCGCGGCTACCTGGCCGACAGCGTTGCCGTCAGCACCAGCATCTTCATCCCGCCGAGGACGCCGTCGACGTCCATGTCCGACAGCTCCGCCTCGACCATGATGCCGGAGGCGTGCAACTCGGTGAGCACCGCCTCGAGTTCGGCGCGCGCAGCGAAGGCTTCGGGCGGCGTATCGGCATCGACGGCCTGCTCCAGCGCCTGCTCCAGCCGGTCGACCGTGGCCTTGGCGGTCGGGTGGCCGTCCTGCACCGCCATCCGCACCAGCCGCGCGTCGTGCGCCAGCCGGGCGAGAGTGGCTGCCTGTTCGGACGGCGAGGGGCCGTCCATGCTCGTATCGCCTCTCATGGGCTTGCTCCTTGCAGCTTCAAGTCTGCCACCGAAGGTACGCCCTGCACCCGCAAGGGGTTTGGGGTTAGCGCAAGCCTGCTGCACGCCACGCTTGACGAACCGCAAAGGCGGTGCAGTTTGGGTACGACGTGGGATACTGATGGGCATGCGTGGGCGAACCGGATGCACCGCCGGGCGTGGTCATGAGTGACACAGCCACGCGCGTGCACGTGGCAGCGACGCGCTTGGTGGCAGCCTGGCGCGGCGCTGCACCGGTGCCCAGTGCGGCGCTGGATCTGCGCGGCGCCGACGATGCGACAGCGGTACAGGGCGCGATCTGGCACGCGCTCGACGATGCGGGCACCGTGCCGGGCGGCTGGAAAGTCGGTGCGCCCGGCCCCGACGTCGAGGCGACCTGTGCGCCACTGCCGCACTGCTGCCTCGCGGCGTGCGGCGCGACGATTTCCGGCGCAGGCGTCCGGCGCCGCGGCGTCGAACTCGAGCTCGCGCTGCGCGTCGGTCGTCCGGTCGACGCGGCCACCGCCGCCGATCCAAGGGCGCTGGCCCTCTGTTTCGACGAGGCGTACTCGGCGATCGAGGTCGTCGAGTCGCGGCTGGAGGACTGGGAGACGGCGCCGGCGCTGGCAAAGCTGGCCGATCTGCAAAGTCATCACGCTCTGGTGCTCGGTGCTGGCGTATCCTTGGCCGAAGGGCTGCCGGACCTGCGCACGCTGCGCGCGGCACTGTGGTTCGACGAGCGCCCGGTCGCGCAAACCGTCGGCGGCAACCGCGCCCAGAACCTTCCGCGCCTGCTCGGCGTGCTGGCGCGGCATGTGCTCGCCGTCGGGCTGACGTTGCAGCCGGGCCAGATCGTCACGACCGGCACCTGCACTGGGCTGCTTTTTGCGGCAGCGGGCGCACGCGTTCGCGGCGGCGTCGACGCGCTGCCGGCTGTCTCGCTGCAATTCGGCTGACCGTGGCAGCGGCGTTGCCGCTCTGTTTTGGTGCACAAAGTGCGGTGTCACGCCAAGTGTCGGGTCGATTTCGTCTCAAACCCGTGCATGGCCGAATGCCGCTGAACGGCGGCATGACCCTTGCGTTGCGTTCGGGCTTCCGGTGCGCCAGTGTTGCGCGCCGTTTCTTATCCAGCACTCCCGGGAGCTCGCTGATGAAGACCTCAATTTCCCTTCGCGTGCGCCGCGCACTGGCGCAGGCGCTCGTGCTCGGTGCCGCACTGGCCGGCGTGGCGCAGGCGCAGAACGCGCTGGACGAAATCCTGAAGACCAAGAAGATCGCCATCGCGGTTCCGACCGACTTTCCGCCCTATGGCTTTGTCGGCCCCGACCTCAAGCCGCAGGGACTGGACATCGACATGGCCAACCTCGTGGCCAGCAAACTCGGCGCGACGCTCCAGCTGGTGCCGGTGACCACCGCCAACCGCATTCCCTACCTGCAAACCACAAGAAGGCGCAACTCGTCATCTCCACGCTCGGCAAGAACCCGGAGCGCGAGAAGGCGATCGACTTCACTGCCGCTTACTCGCCGTTCTTCATCGCCGTGTTCGCGCCGAAGGCGGTCGCCATCGCCGCGCCAGCGGACCTGAACGGCAAGAGTGTGGCAGTGACGCGCGGCTCGATCGACGATCAGGAACTCACCAAGGTGGCGCCGCCCGACGCGGACATCCGCCGCTTCGAGGACAACAACGGCACGCTATCGGCCTACGTGGCCGGCCAGGTGCAGACCATCGCCACCAGCGTGGCGGTGGCCAACACCATCATGCAGCGCAACCCACAACTGGGCACCGAGATGAAGTTCCAGTTGCGCGAAAGCCCCAACTTCATCGGCGTGGCCAAGGGCGAGGACAAGCTGCGCGAGCGGGTGAATCAGATCATCGCCGAAGCGAAAAAGAACGGCGATCTGGACAAGATGTCTCAGCGCTGGCTCGGCCGCCCGGCCGGCAACCTGCCCGACTAACCGCGCCCCCCGGCAGCGGCGACCGCGGAGCGGCGCGTGCTGGTTGCGCTCGACTTCTGGGCGGTCCCGGCGCAGTGGCCCATTTTGCTCAAGGGGCTGGCGTGAACCGTCGCGCTCACCGCGGTGGCGACCGTGATTGGGGTGGCCATCGGCATCGGCGGCTGCTGGGCGCGCGTGCACGGGCCCGTGCTGTTGCGCGGGCTGGTGGGCGCCTACGTCGAGCTGATCCGCAACGCGCCGTTCATCGTCCAGTTGTTTTTCATCTTCTTCGGCCTGCCCACGGCCGACGTGAAGCTCTCGCCCGAGGCGGCGAGCGTGCTGGCGATGGTGGTCAATCTGGGCGCCTACGCGACCGAGATCGTGCGCGCCGGCATCGTCGCCACGCCGCGCGGGCAGGTCGAGGCGGCGCTGAGCCTGGCGCTGTCGCGGGCGCAGACTTTCTTCTACGTAGTGCTGCCGCCCGCGCTGCGCAAGGTGTGGCCGGCGCTCACCAGCCAGATCGTGATCGTGATGCTCGGCTCGGCAGTGTGCGGGCAGATCTCCACCGAAGAGCTGTCGTACGCCGCCAATTTGATCCAGAGCCGCAACTTCCGCGCTCTCGAGTCCTGCATGGTCGTGACTGCGCTTTACCTGCTGTTGGCGATCGGGCTGCGCGCGCTGCTCAACTGGGCCGGGCCGCGCTGGATCTGGGGCCGGCGCTGAGACGATGGTCGAGTTCACCCTCTGGGACATCGTGCGCAACCTGCTGCTGGCGGCGCGCTGGACCATCGCGTTGTCGCTGATCGCGTTTGTCGGCGGCGGGGTGGTCGGGCTCGCGTTGCTGGTGCTGCGGCAGACCGGCAACCGCTGGGCCGAGCACGCGGTGGCCGGCTACGTGCAACTGTTCCAGGGCACGCCGCTGCTGATGCAGCTCGTTCTCGCCTACTTTGGCATTGCGCTCTTTGGCGTGCAGGCCTCGCGCTGAGCTTTCCGCAGCAACTGCGCGACGTGATCTTCCCGCAGGCGCTGCGCATCGCCGTGCCGCCGACCGTGGGCTTTCTGGTGCAGGTGATCAAGGGCACGGCGCTCGCCAGCGTGATCGGCTTCATCGAACTGACCAAGGCGGCGACGATGATCGTCAACGCCACCTTCAAGCCCTTCGTCGTCTACAGCGTGGTGGCGCTGATCTACTTTGCCCTGTGCTACCCGATCAGCCTGTACGCGCAGCGGCTGGAAAGGAAACTGCATGCCGCCCGCTGAGCCGCACAACGAGGGCCGCGCCGACCGTCCGCCGGCAGCACCGCTGGTCGAGATGCTGGCCCTGGACAAGCGCTTCGGTCCGCTCGAAGTGCTCAAGGGCATCGACCTGACAGCCGCCCCGGGCGAAGTGATCGCCATCATCGGCAAGAGCGGCTCGGGCAAGAGCACGCTGCTCCGCTGCATCAACGGGCTGGAGACTTTCGAGTCCGGCCAGCTCACCGTCGACGGCCAGGCGCTGCTGCATCACGACGCGCGCGCCATGCGCGCGCTGCGGCAGCGCGTGGGCATGGTGTTCCAGAGCTTCAACTTGTTTCCGCATCTGACCGTGGGTCGCAACGTGATGCTGGCGCCGACGCGCGTGAAGGGTCTCACCGAAGCCGCCGCCGAGGCACTGGCGCGCCGGCTGCTCGCGCGCGTGGGTCTGGCGGAGAAGTTCGACGCGCATGCCGAGCAGTTGTCCGGCGGCCAGCAGCAGCGCGTGGCCATTGCGCGCGCTGGCGATGGAGCCGGCCGTGCTGCTGTGCGACGAGATCACCTCCGCGCTCGACCCCGAACTGGTCGGCGAAGTGCTGCGGGTGGTCGAGGCGCTGGCCGACGACGGCATGACGCTGATCATGGTCACCCACGAGATGAACTTCGCGCGCAAGGTCAGCGACCGGGTGATCTTCATGCACCAGGGCCGTGTGCACGAAACCCGCTCGCCCGAGGCAATCTTCAGCTCGCCGCGGACGCCGGAACTGCAACCGTTCCTGTCCGCGCTTAAGGACTAAGCCCGCTTGCGCCGCGCACCGGCCGCTGCGGCCGACCCAAATCGCCAGCCACGACCGCCGCGCGCGTCACGCCGCCCGCAACGGAATCACCTTCGCCGTCCGCTCGCTGCGCAGCTTGGCGAGCAGCGCCGTCCACTTGGTGCGCGCTGCCGCCAGATGCCGCGCGCGCACATGGCCGTAGCCGCGAATCTCCTCGGGCAGGCTGGCGAGTTCCACCGCCAGCGCGTGGTTGTCGGCGGCAATTTTGCCTAGCAGTTCGTCGATCAGTTGCTCGTACTCGGCGATCAGTTGCCGCTCGGTTTTACGCTCTTCGGTGCGGCCGAAGATGTCGAGCGCGGTGCCGCGCAGGAACTTGAGCTTCGCCAGCACGCCAAAGGCGGTCATCATCCAGGGGCCGAAGCGCAGCTTCTTCGGCACGCCGGTGACCGGGTCGGACTTGGCCAGCAGCGGCGGCGCGAGGTGGAAGTTCAGCTTGTAGTCGCCCTCGAACTGCGCGGCGATCTTGGCGCGGAAGGCGGGGTCGCTGTGCAGGCGCGCGACCTCGTACTCGTCCTTGATCGCCAGCAGCTTGAAGTAGTAGCGCGCGACCGCTTCGGCGAGCTTGCTCTCGCCGGCCAGCCGGTCGGACTCGCCCTTGCGCACGCGCTCTACCAGCGCGGCGTAGCGCTGCGCGTAGTCAGCGTTTTGATAGCCGGTCAGGAACTCGACGCGCTTGGCGACGATCTCGTCCAGTGTCGAGGCAAAGCGCTTGAACTCCACGACCTGTGCGGGAAAGGCAGCTTTCTTCACCGCCTCCAGGTCGTGCGCGGCGGCGCGGCCCCACTCGAAAGCGCGCAGGTTGGCTTCGACCGCCACGCCGTTCAATTCGATCGCGCGCGTCAACGCCGCGTGCGACAGCGGAATCCAGCCGCGCTGCCAGGCAAAGCCCAGCACGAAGGGGTTGGCGTAGATGCCGTCGCCGAGCAGCGCGGTCGCCAGCCCCTGCGCATCGACGAACGCGCAATCCTCGTCGCGGCCCACGGCATCGCGCAACTGTTGTAACTGGGCGGCGGCGCCGAACTGCCAGTCCGGGTTGGTCACGAAGTCCGCGGTCGGCGACTCTGTCGTGTTGACCACTGCGCGCGTGCGCCCGCTCTGAATCTTGCCGAGCGCCTCGTTGTTGGTGCTGACGATCAGGTCGCAGCCGAGCAGCAGATCGGCCTCGCCCATCGCGATGCGCGTGGCAAAAAGGTTCGCCGGCCGGGTGGCGATGCGCGCGTGCGAGAACACCGCACCGCCTTTTTGCGCCAGCCCCGCCATGTCGAGCACGGACAGCGCACGCCCTTCCATGTGCGCGGCCATGCCGAGCAACTGGCCGATGGTCACGACCCCGGTGCCGCCCACGCCGGTGATCAGGATGTCGTAGCTGCCCTGCTCCGGCAGCCCGACCAACTGCGGCTGCGGCAGCGCGGGGAGCGTGGCGCCGGCGGCCGAGGCCGCGCCCTTGCGCAGCTTGCCGCCTTCCACCGTGACGAAGCTCGGGCAGAAGCCCTTCAAGCAGGAGAAGTCCTTGTTGCAGGTGGACTGGTTGATCTTGCGCTTGCGGCCGAACTCGGTTTCCAGCGGCTCCACCGACAGGCAATTGGACTGCACCGAGCAGTCGCCGCAGCCTTCGCACACGAGTTCGTTGATGACGGTGCGGCGCGGCGGGTCGGGGAAGACGATCTTGTCCGGCTTGTTCTGCTTGCGGCGGCGGCGCTTTTCGGAGGCGCAGGTCTGGTCGTAGATCAGCACCGACACGCCGGGGTACTCGCGCAGCTCGCGCTGGATGCGATCCAGCTCGTCGCGGTGGTGCACGGTGACGCCGGCCGCGAGCGTCCACGCATTGCCGGTCGCGCCCTTGGCGTTCGTGGCGGAGTGGTCGAGCTCGCTCGTCGCGTCGTACTTGCCCGGCTCGTCGGTGACGATGACGATCTTGCCCACACCCTCGGCCGCCATCTGCTGGGTGATCTGCGGCACGGTCAACTGGCCGTCCACGGTCTGGCCGCCGGTCATCGCCACCGCGTCGTTGAAGAGGATCTTGTAGGTGATTGGCACCTTGGCCGCGACGGCGGCGCGCACCGCCAGGTAACCGGAGTGGAAGTAGGTGCCGTCGCCGAGGTTGGCGAAGACGTGCTTCTCTTCGGTAAACGGCGCCTGCCCGATCCACGGCACGCCTTCGCCGCCCATTTGGGTGAAGGTGGCCGTGTCGCGATCCATCCACACGACCATGTAGTGACAGCCGATGCCGGCTACCGCGCGCGAACCTTCCGGCACTTGGGTCGAGGTGTTGTGCGGGCAGCCGGAGCAGAAATAAGGCTTGCGCTCGACCGTCAGCCGCGGCTTGGCGAGCGCCTTCTCCTTGGCTTCGATCACTGCCAGCCGTACGGCGATTCGCGCGCGCACGTCGGCGGGCAGTTCCAGCTTTGTGAGGCGCGTGGCAATCGCCTTGGCGACGATCGCCGGCGAGAACTCATAGTGCGCAGGCAAAATCCAGTTGCCCTGCGGCACCGCCCATTCGCCACCGTCTTTTTCGTCGAACTTGCCGATCACGCGCGGCACGCGCTGATGCGAGCCGATCCAGGAGAACAGCTCCTCCTTGAACTGGTACTCGATCAGTTGCCGCTTTTCTTCGACGACGAGGATTTCTTCCAGCCCCTCGGCAAAGCCGCGGATCGTCTGCGCTTCCAGCGGCCAGACCATCCCGCACTTGAAGACGCGCACGCCGATGTCGCGGCAAGTGTCTTCGTCCAGGCCGAGGTCGGCGAGCGCCTGCCGCATGTCGAGGTAGGCCTTGCCGCTGGCGACGATGCCAAAGCGCGCATGCGGCGATTCGATCACCGTGTGGTTGAGCTTGTTGGCGCGGCAGTAGGCGAGCGCGGCGTAGAGCTTGTAGTCGAGCAGCCGCGCTTCCTGTTGCAGCGGGGTGTCGGGCCAGCGGATGTTCAATCCGCCTGCGGGCATCGCAAAGTCCGCCGGCAGCACGATGTTCACGCGCTCGGGGTCCACCACCACCGAGGCCGAAGCCTCCACCACCTCAGTGACGGTTTTCATGCCGACCCACACGCCCGCGTAGCGGCTCATCGCAAAGCCGTGCAGACCGAGGTCGAGGTATTCCTGCACCGTGCTCGGATACAGCACCGGCATCATGCAGGCCTTGAAGATGTGGTCGGACTGGTGCGGCAGCGTGGAACTCTTCGCCCCGTGATCGTCGCCGGCCAGCGCCAGCACACCGCCGTGGGGGCTGGTGCCTGCCGCGTTGGCGTGCTTGAACACGTCGCCGCAGCGATCCACGCCGGGTCCCTTGCCGTACCACATGGCAAACACGCCGTCGTACTTGGCGCCGGGAAACATGTTGACCTGCTGCGTGCCCCAGACGCTGGTGGCGGCAAGATCCTCATTGACCCCCGGCTGGAACCTGACGTGATGCGCATCCAGATGCTTGCGCGCGCGCCACGCGGTCTGATCGACGCTGCCCAGCGGCGAGCCGCGGTAGCCGGTGATGAAGCCGGCGGTGTTCAGCCCCGCCCGCACGTCGCACTGCCGCTGCAACATCGCCAGCCGTATCAGCGCCTGCGTGCCGCTCATGTAGGCGCGGCCGCGGTCGAGCGTCCACTTGTCGTCGAGGGTGACTTCCGCCAGGGCGCGGCGGACGGCTTCGGGGAGCGGTGCGTTCATCGGGCGGGCCTCATCCAAGAATCGTTTTCCGGGGGACAGCAGCGCCGGACCGCGGCAATGACGACGGCGATCGGGCAGCGCGACCGGCGCGTCCACCTCGTGAGCGGGGCCGGCTGGAGCGGCAGGTTAGCACCGGCGCTGCGCGACCGTGAACGCTTCGGCGCCCTTCCGACGCTACCGCCGCCGACCCCGATCCGGCGCAGCCCGCAGGTCATTGTTGCTGCCGTCATGTGCGATGCCGCCCTCTTACCCGTGCACGCGATGGCGGCCAAAAAGAAGACCGCGAACAAGGCC
>JAJTHJ010000142.1 GCA_021298875.1 Burkholderiales bacterium
AGCAGATGCACTTTTTCCTTGAGCATCCCCGGCACCAGCCACTCGCAGCGCTCGCCATCGACCTGGTTCAGCGCAAAAAGCGGCACGGTGAGCGTCACGCCGTCGCGCGCACTGCCCGGCTCGAAGTGGTAGGTAAGCGCCATCGTCACGCCGCGAACGGCGATCTGCTTCGGGAAGAAGTCCGTGGTGACGCCCGCGGCCTCGTGCCGCATCAGCTCGTCGCGCGACAGGAAGAGCCGCTTGGGCTGCTGGCGCTCGGCCTCGGTGCGCCACTTGTCGAAGGTCGCGGCCGAGCACACCTCGGGCGGGATCGCCTGGTCGTAGAAGGCGTAGATCAACTCGTCATCGACCAGCACGTCCTGGCGGCGCGCCTTGTGCTCCAGCTCGCGAATCTCACGCAGCAGCCGCTGGTTGTGCGCAAAGAACGGCGCGCGCGTGTCCAACTCGCCTGCGACCAGCGCCTCGCGGATGAAGATCTCGCGCGCCGCCTTGGGGTCGCGCGCGCCGAAGTTGACGCGCCGCTGCGCATACACCGTCAGCCCATGCAGCGTGGCGCGCTCAAACGCCATCACCTGCCCGGCGCGCTTTTCCCAATGCGGGTCGGACCAGGATTTTTTCAGCAGATGCGCGCCGGCGCGCTCCAGCCACTGCGGCTCGATGGTCGCCACGGTGCGCGCAAAGAGGCGCGAGGTCTCGACGAGTTCCGCCGCCACCACCCAGCGGCCGGCCTTCTTCACGAGCGGCGAGCCCGGCCAGACGAAGAACTTGATGCCGCGCGCTCCCGCATAGGGCGGCTCGCGGAAGTCGGCATCCAGCGTCTTGAAGCCGATGTTACCGAGCAGCCCAGCGAGCAGCGCCAGATGCAGTTGCTCGTAAGTCGCGGGCGCGGTGTTGATGCGCCAGCCCTGCTCGGCGACGATGCTGTACAACTGCGCATGCACGTCGCGCCACTCGCGCACGCGGCGCGGCGACAGATACAGCGCGTGCAACTCGTCGGCCAGCTTGCGGTTGGACTTCTTGTGTTCGATGCGCTCGTCCAGGAAGTCCCACAGCTTGACCAGCGACAGGAAGTCGCTCTTCTCGTCGGCAAAGCGGCGGTGCGCCTGATCGGCGGCCTGCTGCGCCTCGAGCGGACGCTCGCGCGGGTTCTGCGCCGATAAGGCGGCCGCAATCACCAGCATCTCGCGCAGCGCCTGCGCGTCGCGCGCGGCGAGCAGCATGCGGCCCACGCGCGGGTCGAGCGGCAGGCGGGCCAGTTCTTTTCCGGTCGCCGTCAGTTCGTTGTTTTCTTCGACGGCGTTTAGCTCCGCCAGCAGGTCGTAACCGTCGGCGATCGCGCGCGCGGGCGGCGGCTCGACGAAGGGAAACTCCCGCACGTCGCCCAGGCCCAGCGACTTCATCCGCAGGATCACCGCGGCCAATGAAGAGCGCAGCACTTCGGGGTCGGCAAAGCGCGGGCGGCGTGCGTAGTCGGCCTCGTCGTACAGACGAATGCAGATGCCGTCGGCCACGCGCCCGCAGCGCCCGGCGCGCTGATTGGCCGCCGCCTGCGAGATCGGCTCCACCCGCAACTGCTCGACCTTGTTGCGGTACGAATAGCGTTTAACGCGCGCCAGCCCCGTGTCCACCACGTAGCGGATGCCGGGCACGGTCAGTGAAGTTTCCGCCACGTTGGTGGCGAGCACGATGCGCCGCGCCCCACCGGGGCGGAACACGCGCTCCTGGTCCTCCGCCGACAGGCGGGCGAAGAGCGGCAGGATTTCGGTGCCCGGCGGGTGACGCTTGCGCAGCGCCTCGGCGGCCTCGCGGATCTCGCGCTCGCCGGGCAGGAACACCAGCACGTCGCCGCGGCCGGCCAGCGCGCACTCGTCCACCGCATCGACGATGCCGTTCATCAGCGTGCGGTCGTCGGCGTCGTCTTCGTCCTTGACCGGGCGGTAGCGGACTTCGACCGGATAGAGCCGCCCCGACACATTGACCACCGGCGCCGGCGCCCCGTCGGTGCCGAAGTGCGCGGCAAAGCGCTCGGCGTCGATGGTGGCCGAGGTGATGACGAGCTTCAAATCGCGCCGCCGCGGCAGCAACTGCTTCAGATAGCCGAGCAGGAAGTCGATGTTCAGGCTGCGCTCGTGCGCCTCATCGACGATCAGCGTGTCGTACTCGCGCAGCAGCGGGTCGGACTGCGTCTCCGCCAGCAGGATGCCGTCGGTCATCAGCTTGATGCGCGCCGACCGCTGGGTCTGGTCGGTGAAGCGCACCTTGTAGCCGACGATTTCGCCGAGCGGCGAATCCAGCTCCTGCGCGATCCGCCGCGCAATGCTCGATGCCGCAATCCGCCGCGGCTGCGTGTGGCCAATCCGCTTATGTTGCCCGCGCCCGGCGGCGAGGCAGATCTTTGGCAGTTGCGTGGTCTTGCCGGAGCCGGTCTCGCCGCAGACGATCACCACCTGATGCGCGGCAATCGCACGCGCGATCTCGTCGCGCCGCGCGCTGACCGGGAGTTCTTCCGGGAAGCGGATCGATGGCAGAGGGAAAGGCGCTGCGGACACGGTGCTTGGAGGGGTCGGGTCAGTATACTTTTCGTGGTATTCCCTCTCGTCTCGATGACCCCCGCCCACCCCACCGACAGCGCCCCCGACCGCGCGCGCTTCGTCGGCTGGCTGCGCGAAGTCGCACCCTACGTGCATGCGTTTCGCGGCCGCACCTTCGTGGTCGGTTGCGCGGGCGAACTGATCGCCGCGGGGCGGCTCGACGCGCTGGTGCACGACCTGTCGCTGCTGCACGCGCTCGGCATCCGGCTGGTGCTGGTGCACGGCTCGCGCCCGCAGGTGCAGGCGCAGCTCGCGGCCAAGGGCGTCGAGAGCCGCTACTCGCGCGGCCTGCGCATCACCGACGCAGCGGCGCTTGCCTGCGCCAAAGAGGCGATGGGCGCGATCCGCCTGGACATCGAAGCCGCATTCACGCAGGGGCTGCCCTCCACGCCGATGGCGCATGCGCGCATCCGCGTGGTCGGCGGCAACTTCGTCGTCGCGCGGCCGGTGGGGATCCTGGACGGCATCGACTTCGAGCACACCGGCGTGGTGCGCAAGGTGGACGCCGAGGCGATCCGCGCGCTGCTCGACGCCGGGCACATCGTGCTGGCCGGGCCGCTCGGCTATTCGGCCACCGGCGAGGCGTTCAACCTGACGATGGAAGACGTGGCCGCGCAGATCGCCGCCGCGCTGGGCGCCGACAAGCTGGTGCTGATCACCGACATCGACGGCGTGCGCGATCGCGCCGGCACGCATTACGCGGAGCTGACCGTTGCGCAGGCGGAGAACATGCTCGCCGCTGGCGAAGTCGAGGCCGATGCCGCCTACAACCTGCCCTACCTGCTGCGCGCCTGCCGCCAGGGCGTGGCGCGCGCGCACGTGCTGCCCTATGCCTTGGACGGCGCGCTGCTGCTGGAACTCTTTACCCACGGCGGCGTGGGAAGCATGGTCACGGCCGAGGCGCTGGAGACGCTGCGCGAAGCGGGCGTGGACGACGTTGGTGGCATCCTCAAGCTGCTGGCCCCGCTGGAAGAAGACGGCACGCTGGTGCGCCGCCCGCGCGAGCTGATCGAACGCGAGATTGCCGGCTTTACCGTGCTTGAGCACGACGGCCTGATCTACGGCTGCGCGGCGCTGTACGCATGGCCGGAGGCGACGATGGGCGAGCTTGCCGCGCTCGCCGTGGACCCGGCGCGGCAAAAGGACGGCGCCGGCGAGCGCTTGTTGAAGCGCATCGAAGCGCGCGCGCGCGAGCAGGGCTTGCGGCGCCTGTTCGTGCTGACCACGCGCACCGCGCATTGGTTTATCGAGCGCGGCTTTGTCGCCGCCGATGTCGACGACCTGCCGTTACAGCGGCAGCAACTCTATAACTGGCAGCGCCGCTCGCAGGTGCTGATCAAAGACTTGTAGAAAGGAAACCGACGATGGCCCGGATGGTGAACTGTGTGAAGCTCGGCCGCGAGGCCGAAGGACTGGATTTTCCGCCGGTGCCCGGCGACATCGGCAAGCGCCTGTGGGAGAACGTCTCCAAGGAGGCCTGGGCCGCGTGGCAAAAGCACCAGACGATGCTGGTCAACGAGAACCGCCTGAACCTCGCCGACGCGCGCGCCCGCAAGTACCTGCTGACGCAGATGGAGGCGTACTTCTTTGGCGACGGCGCGGACGGCGTGGCGGGTTACGTGCCGCCGACTACTTGAACTCGCGCAGTTGCCAGAGGATCGCCTTGTCGAACGGCGACCACAGCGGCACGCGCACCCGGCCCGCCGCCAGCGCGCGCCGCGACCACTCATTGCAGGTCATCCACGGTGAATAGTTGACCCGCGCGAGATAGAACGCGTCGCTGGCGCCGTAGGGGCGCACGTCGAGGCGGATCGGCCGGCCTTTTTCGTCGCGCGCGAACGAGCTGCGCACGTAGGCCGCCAACGGCCCGAACTGCGCCGGCGTCAGGCGCAGCGCGATCGCGTCACCCGGTTGCGGCCGCGGCACGTACTCGATGTGCATCGCCCCCTGCCCCAGCCCGCTGATCGCGCGCAGAGCCGTAAGCGGCTTGATGTCGGACCAGCGCGGCGTCTCGGCCATGAAGTCGCGGTCGCCCCAACCGAAGGCGATGTAGGGCTGCGGCTGCTCCAGCCCGCGCAGGTCGCTCAGCGGGAAGTCGCGCCGCCAAGTGGTGTACGGGCTGTCCGCCGGCAGCAGCAGCGTCACGTGAACGCCATTGGTCCGGACGAAGACGGTGTAGCCGGACGGCGTGGTGCGAAAGTCCGGGTTGACGGGTATCGATCCGAGAACCAATGCCACGAGCAGATAGAGCAAGGGCACCCCGATCAGCACCGAGGCAAAACCCCACAGCAGGCGACGCAACAGTACGGGCATCGATGATCCTCTACGGGCGGCGCGACTCGACCACACCCTGCTCGGTGCCAAGCAACAGCACGTCTGCACCGCGCGCGGCAAACAAGCCGTTGGTCACCACGCCGGCGATCTGGTTGATCCGCGTTTCCATACCAACCGGATCGGTGATCGACAGGCCGTGCACATCGAGGATCAGGTTGCCGTTGTCGGTGATGAAGCCTTCGCGCAGCTTGGGTGCGCCGCCGAGCGCGGTCAGTTGCCGCGCCACGTAAGCGCGCGCCATCGGGATCACCTCGACCGGCAGCGGAAAGCGGCCGAGCACCGCAACCTTCTTGCTCGCATCCGCGATGCAGACGAACTGCCGCGCCACCGCGGCGACGATCTTCTCGCGCGTCAACGCGCCGCCGCCGCCCTTGATCATCGCGAACGAGCCGTCGATCTCGTCGGCGCCGTCGATGTAGACGGGCAGCGTGTCCACCTCGTTCAGTTCGACAATGCGAATGCCGTGACCGGCCAGCCGCTTGGCGCTGCGTTCGGAACTTGCGACCGCGCCCGCGAGCCGCGCCCCATGCGGAGCCAGCGCATCGATGAAGAGATCGGCGGTCGAACCGGTGCCGACACCGATCACCGCGCCGGTGTCCAGGTGCGGCACCACATAAGCGACCGCCGCCTGCGCCACCGCACGCTTGAGTTCGTCCTGCGTCATCGCTGAGTTTCCTTCGTCGACGCAGAAAGTCTAGCCGTCAGCGGCGCGGTGGCGGCAGATCGGTGCAGGTGCCTTCCGCCACTTCTGCTGCCAAACCCACCGACTCGCCGAGCGTCGGATGCGGGTGAATCGTGCGGCCGATGTCCACCGCGTCCGCACCCATCTCGATGGCGAGTGCGACTTCGCCGATCAGGTCGCCGGCATGCGTACCGACGATGCCGCCGCCGACGATGCGGTGCGTCTCGGCGTCGAACAGCAGCTTGGTGAAGCCTTCGTCGCGGCCGTTGGCGATTGCGCGGCCGCTGGCCGCCCAGGGGAACTTACCGACCTTGACGGCGCGGCCCTGCTTCTTGGCGTCGTCTTCCGTGAAGCCCACCCACGCCACTTCGGGATCGGCATAGGCCACCGACGGAATCACGCTGGCGTCGAACGACGCCTTGTGGCCGGCAGCGACTTCGGCCGCCACATGGCCCTCGTGCACAGCCTTGTGCGCGAGCATCGGCTGGCCGACGACGTCGCCAATAGCAAAGATGTGTGGCACGTTGGTGCGCAGTTGCCGATCAACGGCGATGTAGCCGCGCTCGTTGACGGCCACCCCCGCCCGCTCCGCGCCGATCTTGCGGCCGTTGGGGCTGCGCCCCACCGCCACCAGCACCAGGTCGTAGAGTTGCGGCTCGGCCGGAGCCGCGTCGCCCTCGAAGCGCACCAGAATGCCTTCCGGCTTCGCTTCGGCGGCAACGGTCTTAGTCTTCAGCATCACCCGGTCGAAGCGCCTTTCGTTGTGCTTCTGCCAGACGCGCACCAAGTCGCGGTCGGCGCCGGTCATCAGCGTGTCGAGCATTTCGACGACCTCGATCCGCGCGCCGAGCGTGGAGTAGACGGTCGCCATCTCCAGCCCGATGATGCCGCCGCCGATCACCAGCATCCGCTTGGGCACCGCCTGCAATTGCAACGCGCCGGTGGAGTCCACGATGCGCGGGTCGTCCGGCAGGAAGGGCAGCCGCACCGCGGCGGAGCCGGCCGCAATGATGGCTTGCGCAAAGCGCACGAGCTTCTTCTCTCCGGTCTTGTCCTGGCCGTCGCCGGTGGTCAGTTCCACTTCCACGTGATGCGGGTCGGCAAAGCTGCCGTAACCGCGCAGCACGGTGACCTTGCGCGCCTTGGCCATGCCGGCCAGGCCGCCGGTCAGCTTGCCGACCACCTTGGCCTTGTGTGCGCGCAGCTTGGCGAGATCGACCTTGGGTGCGCCGAACTCCACGCCGAGGGACGCGAAGTGCGCGGCCTCGTCCATCACCGCGGCGACGTGCAGCAGCGCTTTGGAGGGGATGCAGCCGACGTTCAAGCACACGCCGCCGAGACTGGCGTAACGCTCGACGAGGACGACCTTCAATCCGAGGTCGGCGGCGCGGAAGGCTGCCGAGTAGCCGCCGGGGCCGGCGCCTAGGACGAGGAGGTCGCAGTCGCGGTCTGGGGCTAGCCCCTCTCCCTCCGGGAGAGGGGTTGGGGTGAGGGAGGGCTTTGCAACTTGGGATGCTGTCCCACTTTGTTGCGGTCTTCCCTCACCCGCGGCTTCGCCGCGCCCTCGCCCGGGGGGAGAGGGCTTTCCCTCGCCGGCGCCTGCGCCTTCAAGCAGCAGGATCACGGTGCCCTCCGACACCTTGTCGCCAAGCTTCACGCGCAGCTCGCGAACCGCGCCAGCCGCCGACGAGGGAATCTCCATCGACGCCTTGTCGCTTTCCACGGTGATAAGCGACTGCTCCTTGGCCACCGTGTCGCCGGGTTTGACCAGCACTTCGATGATCTCGACTTCCTTGAAGTCGCCGATGTCGGGCACCTTGATTTCGACCGTGCTCATCGCGGCTCCCGTTACAGCATGGCGCGCCGGAAATCGGCGAGCAGTTGGGCGAGAAACGCGTTGAAGCGCGCGGCGGCGGCACCATCGACCACGCGATGGTCCCAGGACAGCGACAGCGGCAGGATCAGGCGCGGCACGAAGGCCTTGCCATCCCACACCGGGCGCGTGGCCGCCTTGCACACGCCGAGGATCGCCACCTCCGGCGCGTTGATGATCGGCGTGAAGTAAGTGCCGCCGATGCCGCCGAGCGAGGAGATCGAGAACGTGCCGCCCTGCATGTCCGCAGGCGAGAGCTTGCCCTCGCGCGCCTTGGCGGCAAGCGCCGCGGTCTCGGCAGCGATGTCGAACACGCCCTTCTTGTCGGCATCCTTGACCACCGGCACCACGAGGCCGTTGGGCGTGTCCGCCGCAAAGCCGATGTGGTAGTAGCTCTTCAAGAAAATCGCGTCGCCAGTGGCGCCGTCGATCGACGCATTGAACTGCGGGAACTTCTTCAACGCCGCCACGCAGGCTTTGATCAGGAAGGCGAGCATCGTGAGCTTCACGCCGCTCTTTTCGTTTTCCTTGTTCAACTGGACGCGGAAGGCTTCAAGCTCTGTGATGTCCGCGTCTTCGTGGTTAGTGACGTGCGGGATCATCACCCAGTTGCGGTGCAGGTTCGGGCCGGAGAGCTTCTTGATCCGCGACATCTCGACGCGCTCGACCGGGCCAAACTTGGCGAAGTCCACCTGCGGCCAGGGCAGCACACCGAGGCCCGCGCCGCTGGCCGGGCCGGCCCCGGCGGCTGCGGGGCGCGCGGCGCCGGTCATCACCGCCTTGACGTGGTTGCGCACGTCGTCCTGCGTGATGCGGCCCTTAGGGCCGGTAGCGCGTACCTGCGCGAGTTCCACACCCAGCTCGCGCGCGAACTTGCGCACCGAGGGCGAGGCGTGCGGCTTGACGGCGTGGTCTTCATGCTCCGCGGCGGGCGCGGGGCGCGCGGCCATTTCTACGGCGAAGGCGGAGGATTCGGGGGAGGTTGTCGCCTTAAGCCCCTCCCCCCCCGGGGGGGGGGTTGGGGTGAGGGACAGCGCTGGCGCGGGCGACGGTGCAGCGGCTTGCTGCGGTCTTCCCTCACCCGCGGCTTCGCCGCGCCCTCTCCCGGAGGGAGAGGGCTTCTCCGCGCCAGCGACTGCGCCTTCGAGCAGCAGGATCACCGTCCCCTCCGACACCTTGTCCCCCAGTTTCACCTTGAGCTCACGCACCACCCCCGCCGCCGACGACGGAATCTCCATCGACGCCTTGTCGCTCTCCACGGTGATCAAGGACTGCTCGGCGGCCACGGTATCGCCGGGCTTGACCAGCACCTCGATGACCTCAACTTCCTTGAAGTCGCCAATGTCCGGAACCTTGACTTCGATCGCGCTCATCGCCGGCTCCCTTACACGGTGGCGGGGTTGGGTTTGTCGGCGTCGATGCCGTAGCGCTTGATCGCCTCGGCCACCTTGGCGGCGGGGATCGCGCCTTCATCGGCCAGGCCCTTTAACGCGGCCACCGTCACGTAGCGCCGATCGACCTCGAAGAACTCGCGCAGCTTGGCGCGCGTGTCCGAGCGGCCGAAACCGTCGGTGCCGAGCACGGTGTAACCGCGCCCGCGCGGCAGATACGGACGGATCTGGTCGGCAAAGAGCCGCATGTAGTCGGTCGCGGCCACCACCGGGCCGGCGGTGCGCTCCAACTGCTGCGTCACATAGGCCTTGCGCGGTTTGCTCGCCGGATGCAGCAGGTTCCAGCGCTCGGCCTCGATGCCGTCGCGCCGCAGTTCGGTAAAGCTCGTGCAGCTCCACACGTCGCCGGCCACACCCCAGTCGACCTCCAGCATCTCGGCCGCGGCCAGCACCTCGCGCAGGATGGTGCCGCTGCCGAGCAGTTGCACGCGCGGGATCGACAAGCCCTTGCCGCTGCCGGCCATGCCTTCCTTGAGCAGGTACATGCCCTTGAGGATGCCCTCCTCCTGGCCTTTCTTCAGGCCCGGCTGCGGGTAGTTCTCGTTCATCACGGTCAGGTAGTACCAGACGTTTTCCTGCTCTTCGACCATGCGCTTCAAGCCGTGCGCGACGATCACCGCCAGCTCGTGCGCAAAGGTCGGGTCGTAGCTGACGCAGTTCGGGATAGTCGCGCTCATCAAATGCGAATGGCCGTCCTGGTGCTGCAAGCCCTCACCATTCAACGTGGTGCGGCCGCTGGTCGCGCCGAGCAGAAAGCCGCGCGCCTGCATGTCGCCGGCCGCCCAGGCGAGATCGCCGATCCGCTGGAAGCCGAACATCGAATAGAAGATGTAGAAGGGGATCATCACCCGGTTGTTGGTCGAGTACGAGGTCGCGGCGGCGATCCAGTCGGCCATTGCGCCCGCCTCGTTGATGCCCTCTTCCAGAATCTGACCGGCCTTGTCCTCGCGGTAGTACATCACCTGGTCGCGGTCCACCGGCTCGTACTTCTGCCCTTCCTGGCTGAAGATGCCCAGTTGCCGGAACATCCCCTCCATGCCGAAGGTGCGCGCCTCATCCGGCACGATCGGCACCACGCGCGGGCCGATGGTCTTGTCGCGCGTGAGTTGCGTCAGGATGCGCACGAAGGCCTGCGTGGTGCTGATCTCGCGCCCCTCGGCGGTCGGCTCCAGCACGGCGGCAAAGGCGTCCAGCCCCGGCGCGGCGAGCTTCTCGTCGGCCAGCCGGCGGCGCTGCGGCAGATAGCCACCGAGTGCGCGGCGACGCTCTTGCAGGTATTTGAGTTCCGGCGAAGCCTCCGTCGGCTTGAAGAACGGAACCTCCTCCAGCTTGTCGTCGGGGATCGGAATCGCAAAGCGGTCGCGGAACTCGCGGATCGCCTCGGTATCGAGCTTTTTCTGCTGGTGCGTGGTGTTCTTGCCCTCGCCGATCTTGCCCATGCCAAAGCCCTTGACGGTCTTGGCGAGGATCACGGTCGGCTGCCCCTCGTGCCGCGTGGCCGCCGCGTAGGCGGCGTAGATCTTGTGCGGATCGTGGCCGCCGCGATTCAGCCGCCACACGTCGGCGTCCGACATACGCGAAACCATCTCCAGCGTTTGCGGGTACTTGCCGAAGAAGTGCTTGCGCACGAAGGCGCCATCGTTGGCCTTGTAGTTCTGGTACTCGCCATCGACCGTTTCTTCCATCAGGCGCAGCAGCCAGCCGTCTTTGTCCTTGGCCAGCAGTGGGTCCCAGTACGACCCCCAGATGAGCTTCAGCACGTTCCAGCCAGCGCCGCGGAAGCCGCCTTCCAGCTCCTGGATGATCTTGCCGTTGCCGCGCACCGGGCCATCGAGCCGCTGCAAATTGCAGTTGATCACGAAGATCAGGTTGTCGAGTTTTTCGCGCGCGGCCATGTTGATCGCGCCGAGCGATTCGGGCTCGTCCATCTCCCCGTCGCCGCAGAAGCACCAGACCTTGCGGCCGGAAGTGTCGGCAATGCCGCGGGCGTGGAGGTACTTGAGGAAGCGCGCCTGATAGATGGCCTGGATCGGCCCCAGCCCCATCGACACCGTCGGGAACTGCCAGAAGTCCGGCATCAGCTTGGGGTGCGGGTAGGAGGTCACCCCTTTG
>JAJTHJ010000041.1 GCA_021298875.1 Burkholderiales bacterium
AGGGCTCATCAGGCGCCTCCCTGAATAGGAATAGTGCCAGCAGAGTGGGGGCTGTCGCGCAACGCGGTCTCGGACAAGATGGCCAAGCGATAGGTAGCGCGCCCAGTGCGCACCATGCGTGCGGGCTCGAAGGCGGCGCGAATGCGCTCCGGCCAAGCCGTGTAGGCCCGCTCAGAGACGTTAAAGCTGACCTCCACATACCGGCGCGGATCCTCGCCGCCGTCGCGGATTTGCTTTGATAGCGTGGCGAGCCGGGTCTGATCCCAATCGACCAGCTTGGGAAGATCGACTGCTATCTCCACAGTGCCGTCTTGGAAGCGCACGGTACCGGTGTCCTTGCCCGCGGCCGCGCATGCACTGACGGCGCGCTGCTCGTAGCGGAGCGCAATCGCGGCCTCGATCCAGTCCTGCATCTGCTTGGCGGCATCCAGCGCCTCGCGCGCATCGGTCTGGAGTAGCGCCAGATGCTCGGCCGGAAGCGCGATCACATCGCTCACCGGCATGTGGCGCAGCGTTTCAAGAGTCGGGCGATTGGTGTTTGCGGCGTCCATTACGCGGCCTCCGCGAGAAGCAGGGGCAGGATGGACGACGCGGTGCCGCGCGGGCGGCGGCGGGCGACGAGGATGTAGGCGTAGTCCTCATAGCCGTGGCGGCGCTGCACGATGTCGGCAAGACCAAGCTCTGCCAGTTTCCTCGCGCGGGCCGCCAAGCGCTGTAGGGCGGTACGCTCCGGGTCCGTCAGGCACCGCAACTGCGGGCAGACCTGCCGGGCGAGCGCGCCGCGGTGGTAGGTGATGCTGTCGCCAGCGGCTGCGGCGCCCAGCCAGGTGCAGAGGGAAGCCTCGGTGAGAGGCAGCACAACTGCGCGGATGTCGGTGATGTTGGTGTCCATGACAACCATTACTCATCCACCTCCAAATCCGTATCAGGCAGCGGAGGGGATGCCGGCGGCGAGCAGCCGCAGGCGGATTTCCCGGATGCGGCGATAGATGCGCATGCGCGGCATCCTCTTCTGCTCGCCGAACTCGTGCGGCGTGTGCTCGCTGAGTGCGGCGCAAAGCGAGTAATCCTCGGGGGCGATCGCGCCGGCCGCGCGCTCCAAGTCGAGGCGGCGTTCCAGTGCGGCAATGGCGTCGGTGGATTGGCCGCACCACGCGCCGTAGCCATCGACTTCACCGATTGTGTCGGCGAGCGTCAGCCCGTCAGTGTTCGGTAGTGTGTCGTCGAGCGAGCGGGTATGGCGGGCGGTGCGCTCAGCTGCGACCCGGCGAGCGATCCGGGTCCCAGCATGGCGAAAGCATACCACGGCAAAGGCCAGGAGCTCCGCCTTGCTCGGATCGAACGCTCGCAGCCGTGCCAGGAAATCAAGCAGGAGATCCTGGCGCAGGTCCTCGCGCTCGTGTTCGGGCAGGTGCAGGGTCCGGCAGAGGCGCTTCGCCTCCTTCGCGGCGAGGCAATGGATAGGAGAGAGGTCTGGGAGGCGAGGCGATTGCGCCATGGGCGGGTCCATCCATCGTGTTTCGATGGTGAAGCTTTGGCCCGACGGCGCGAGGCACGCCTCTCGGCTACCTCCCGTAACCTCTCGGCTTCCTCTCGGTGCGCGGCGCCTACCTGATTAGGACGCGGATGGTCGGCGTCACAAGGCGATATCCATGCCCTCTGACTGCTGCGATCAGCGTTTTGCCTGCGTCGCGTGGCAGACCGCGCGCCTCGCAGAGCGCGCCACGGATTCGGCTGATCGCCTTGTCCACCTGCTCATCACCCACAGGAGCATCGGCGTTGTCTCGGCCCACAAGCGCGCGGTACAAATCGTCCCGGGTCGCCACAGCGCCGCCATCATCGGCTTCGCGTGCCAGGACGTTCAGAACACGTGCATGACGTGGCTCCAACCGCAAGGCCTGGCCACCGAATGCGGCAGTGAGCGCCATAGGATTCACCTCGAGCACATCAGGATCGGACGTAACCGTCACCATCTGCAGCCGGTTCACGTCCACCCGCACCGGCCTTCCAGGTTCACTCGCCATGAAAGCTTCGTCGGGCAGCACGACATCGATACCTCGTTCCCGAAGATCGGCGATATCGAGAGCCGATTTCACGTTGGCGATGAGCGTAAAGCGCGCCGATCTGTCCAAGGCTCTCAGCCGATCAAAGACGCCATCGCCGCGCACAGCCGAGGGCGATGTTGCCAAAAGCAGCACGCGCCCCCCCGCCAGGCGCCCGAGACGCCAGAGGCGAGGCGCGACTTGTTCGGGTCGATCGTCCAGCGCCGCCGCACGACCCACCAGCTCGGCCAAGCGATGCAACGAAACCCGGAAAAGCTGGAGGGCACCAGCGTCAAGGGCCTCGTCGTCGTCACGCGACACCGGGCATATGGCGATCGGGATCCCGTTGATCCATCGGACTTGGCGCTCCCCTGCGCCGCAACTGCATGTGGCGCAGGGATCCCAGGTGTCGAGCCGCCGATCGTGCACGACCGCGCCCACCTCCAGCAGCCGTTGGAAGGCGCTGGCAGCAAGAGGCGAAAGGTCCGGCACGCCCAGCAGGTACGCTGGCTCGCCGCCTTCACTCTGCCGCAGCAACAGTACGGGCAGGCTCTCGTTCACACAACATCTCGTTCATGGCGAGCAGCTTCATCACGCGCTGCTGATGTCGTTGCCGGGGAAAGCTCAAGGTGTCGTGCGGCTTGATCTTCGCCGTGATCACCGGTGGACGAGGCCCTTCTGCATTCAGGGTGATTTTGATCACCAGGTGGGCGAGGCGCCAGTCGCCCGACTGGTAGCTGATCTCTGGGCGGCTCTCGTGCAGTGCCTGCAGGGCGTTACCATCGGACTCGCGGGCGATGAGAGATCGGAGGATCTTCTCGCGGCCGCC
>JAJTHJ010000098.1 GCA_021298875.1 Burkholderiales bacterium
CCTTGCGCTCCTCGCCTTTGGCCACACCGACCAGCACCGCTGGATCGAGGCCGAGTTCTTCGAACACCTGCCGCGCCACTTCGACCTGCCCCGCGCCGCCGTCGACCAGCACCAGCCCCGGCAGCCGCCCCTCGCCGCGCGCCACCGCGGAGTAACGCCGCGTCAGGACCTGGCGCATCGCGGCGTAGTCGTCGCCGGCGGTCACGTCTTCGATGTTGTAGCGGCGGTACTCGGCGGACTTCATCGCGTGGTTCACGTAGACGACGCAGGAGGCTTGTGTCGCCTCGCCCATCGTGTGGCTCACGTCGAAGCACTCGACGCGCAGCTTGGCCGGGTCGCCGTCCTCCGGCTCCAGACCCAGAGTCTCGATCAGCGCGCGCGTGCGCGCCTGCTGCGAGCCTTCTTCGGCCTGGCGCTGGGCCAGCGCCAGCTTGGCGTTGGCCTCGGCCATCTCCAGCCAGCGACGCCGCTCGCTCTGCGGCTGGCGCACGATGGTCACGCGCCGGCCGCCTTCGCCGGCGAGCATCGCTTGCAGTTCCGGCACGTCGACGTCCGCATTGACCACCAGCACTGCCGGCACCGACTGGCCCGCGTAGTGCTGCGAGATGAAGGCTTCCAGCACCTCGGCGGCGTCGGCCTCGGCATCCAGCCGCGCGGGGAAGTACGGCTTGTCGCCGAGGTGACGGCCGCCGCGCACCATCGCCAGGTTCACGCAGGCCTGGCCATGCTCCAGCACCACGGCGATGATGTCCGCATCGGTGTCGCCGCCCGTGGTGTCCACCGCCTGCTGATGCAGCACGCGGGCGAGCGAACCCAACTGGTCGCGCACCGCGGCGGCCTGCTCGAACTTCAACTCGGCCGCGAGCGCCTGCATGCGCGTTTCGAGTTCGGCCATCACCGCGGCGGTTTCGCCGCGCAGGAAGCGCAGCGCGCGTTGTACGTCCTGCGCGTAGGCAGCTTCGTCGATCAAGCCGACGCACGGCCCGCTGCACCGCGCGATCTGGTGCAGCAGGCAGGGGCGCGAGCGGTGATTGAACACCGTGTCCTCGCAGGTGCGCAGGCGGAAGACCTTTTGCAGTTCGCGGATGCTGTCCTTCACCGCCCAGGCGTTGGGGTACGGGCCGAAGTAGGTGGCCCGCCGGTCGGGCGTGCCGCGCCAGTAGGCGATGCGCGGATAGCGGTGCGCGCTGAACTTGAGATACGGATAGGACTTGTCGTCGCGGAAGAGGATGTTGAAGCGCGGCGCGTGCTGCTTGATGAAGTTGTTTTCCAGCAGCAGCGCCTCGGCCTCGCTGCGGGTGACCGTGGTTTCGATGCCGGCAACGCTTTCCAGCATTAGCGCGGTGCGCGGCCCAACGCCTTTGTTGAAGTAGGAGCCGACCCGCTTCTTCAGATCGCGCGCCTTGCCGACATAGAGCACCGTGCCCTGCGCATCCAGCATCCGGTACACGCCGGGCAGATTGGGCAGCCGGGCTACCACCGCCTTGGGATCGAAGGCGGCGGGTTCGGCGGAGGATTTGCGCGACGGCACGGCGGCGGGAGGCGCCCGCCTATAATTGCGGGCTTTGCGTTCTCGGGTGGCAAAACGATTCTATCCACCGAGCGAGCGCCTTTCCCCGCAGACAAGACTCCCATGGCCAAAATCCTCGCCACCGAAATCCGCGCCGGCAATCTGCTGGAACTCGACAAGCGCCTGTGGCGCGTGCTGAAGAGCTATCACGTCCACGTCGGCGGCCGCGGCGGCGCCTACATGCAAATCGAGATCAAGGACTTCGAGACCGGCCAGAAGCGCAACGAGCGCCTGTCCACCGACGACAAGGTCGAGCGCCCGTACATTGACAAGCGCACGATGGTCTACTCCTACCAGGACGGCGACCAGTACGTGTTCATGGACAACGAGACCTACGAGCAGTTGTCGCTGTCGGCGGACTATCTCGAAGGCCAGGCCGGCTTCCTGCTGCCCAACATGGAAGTGGACGTGACCTTCCACAACGGCCGCACGATCGGCGTGGAGTTGCCCACCACCGTGGTGCTGGAAGTGATCGACACCGAGCCCGGCATCAAGAACGCCACCGCCACAAACACCTTCAAGCCCGCCAAGGTCGAAACCGGGATCACCGTGCAGGTGCCGCCGTTCGTCAACACCGGCGACCGGGTGCGGGTCAAGACCGACGACGGGTCGTACGTCGAGCGGGCATGATCGCTGCGCCGGCGGATGCTGCGGGCTGCACCCGCGGTGACGCGGCCTGCGACGGCTATGCGGACAAGCGTTCCACGTCGGCCCGCGCAGCCAGATAGGTCGGGTCGGCGGCGAGTTGCTCCGGCGTGAGCGCCGGCCCGCGCGGCGTGATGCGCGCCGCGTGCCGCGTGAGCTCCGTGGTCGGCGTCCAGCGCAGTTTGGCAAGCAGTTCGTCGGCGGCCGGCGGCGCGCCGCAGACCAGCACGAAGTCGCAGCCGGCATCGAGAGCGGCCTGGGCGCTCTCGGCGACACCGCCGGCCACGCGGGCGCCCTCCATCGACAGGTCGTCGCTGAAGATTGCGCCGGTAAAGCCGAGCCGTCGCCGCAACACGTCTTGCAGCCAGAAGCGCGAGAAGCCGGCCGGCCGCGGATCGACCTTGGGATAGACCACGTGCGCCGGCATCACTCCGGCCAGCCCCGCGCCCAGCCAGCCGTAGGGCGCGGCGTCGGCGGCGACGATCTCGTTCAGCGGCCGCTCGTCCACCGGGATCGCGACGTGCGAGTCTGCCGCCGCCCAGCCGTGGCCGGGAAAGTGCTTACCGCAGTTGGCCATGCCGGCCAGCGCCAGGCCGTGGTTCAAGTGGCTCGCCAGCATGGCGACGGTGCGCGGATCGGCGTGCAGCGCACGGTCGCCGATCACGCTCGACGGCCCCCAGTCGATGTCCAGCACCGGCGTGAACGAAAGATCCACACCATGCGCGCGCAGTTCCGCACCGATGACAAAGCCCGCCGACAGCGTGGTCTTGCAGGCCAGCAGCACGTCGCGATCCCACAGCCGGCCGAGCGCGGCCATAGGCGGGATGCGGGTAAACGGCGGCTCGCGGAAGCGCTGCACGCGGCCGCCCTCATGGTCGACGGCCACCAGCAAGGGCGGATCGCGCAGCGAATGAATTTCACTCGTCAGTTCAATTATTTGCGACGCTGACTTGAAGTTCTTTGCGAATAAAATGACCATCCCTACTAGGGGATGAGCAAGGCGTTTGCGGTCGGCCGCAGTCAGTTCGTGGCCCTCGACATCGATCACTACCGGACCCATCATCGGGCGCCCTCCTCCACCTGTTCGGCCACCGCGTAGGCAAGTGCCATGCTGCGCTCGTCGCTGACGCTGACGTGCAAGCGCAGTCGCTTCTGTTCCAGGAACTCGGCCAGCTTGCCGTGAGCAACGGCTACCGGCCGGCCGCTGGCGGCGTTGACGATTTCCACCGCGCGCCAGGTCATCGGGAGCCGCATGCCCAACCCGATGGCCTTGGAGATCGCCTCCTTGGCAGCAAAGCGGGTGGCGAGGAACGCCAGCCCGCGCACGGCCGAGCGGCTGCGGCGACCGACGTACCGCTCCCACTCCTGCGGCCCGAGCACGCGGCGCGCAAAGCGGTCGCCGTGTCGCTCGACCGCGTGGGCGACGCGCTCGATCTCGATCAGGTCGGCACCGATGCCGTAGATCACGAATAGGCCTTCCGGATCGCCGCTTGGTACAGCCGCACGGTCTGCGCGAGGCCGAACTCCAGCGCGTCGGCGATCAGCGCGTGGCCGATCGACACTTCTTCCACACCGGGCACGGTGGAAAGAAACGGAGGCAGATTGGCACGGTTCAGGTCGTGGCCGCCGTTGACACCGAGGCCGAGCTTCAGTGCCACCTCGGCCGCCGCGCGGTAGCGGGCCAGTTGGGCGCCCTGTTCCCGCGTGCCGAAGCTCTTCGCATAAGGCTCCGTGTAAAGCTCGATCCGGTCCGCGCCCAGCGCGGCCACGGCCGCCATCGCCTCCGGCAGCGGGTCCATGAAGAGACTCACGCGCACGCCGAGCGCCTTGGCCTCGGCGATCACTGGCCGCAGCCGCTCGCCGTCACGCGCCAGATCCCAGCCATGGTCGGAAGTGAAAGCGCCGGTTTCGTCCGGCACGAAGGTGCACTGCGCCGGCCGCGCGCTGCGCACGTAATCCATCAACTGGTGAAATGGGTTGCCTTCGATGTTGAATTCGACCGCCGGCCACTGCTTGAGCAGCGCCACCAGCGCATCGACATCCGGCCCGCGCACGTGGCGGCCGTCGGGCCGCGGGTGGACGGTGATGCCGTCGGCGCCCGCCTCCAACGCGATGGTCGCGAAGTGGCACACATCGGGAGTGCCGATCGTGCGCGTATTGCGCAGCAGCGCGATTTTGTTCAGATTGACCGACAGGCGGGTCGGAATGGCGGGCGGGTGAATCACAGTTGCTTCAGGTCTTGGAAGATGCGGCGCGTGTTGAGCGGCCGGCCTTCGAGATGGTATCGGATCAACTGGCGCAGCAGCCGTTTGCACTGGCCCGCAGCCTCGGCATCGGCAAGGTCGCCGCAGGCCAGGGCGAGCAGGCTGCTGCCGCGCACGGCGAGTTCGTCGGGCAGACCCTCGACGCGCACCAGCCCGCGTTGCGGCTCGGGCCGATACCAGGCAGCCGGCTCGATGGCGGCACCGTCGGCGCAGTGGTCGAGCGGGGGCGCGTGGCCAGTCGCGGTGAGCAAAGTCAGTTCAAAGCGGCGCAGTACGTCTACATGCCTCGCGCGGTCGCGCGCCAGCGCACCCAGCGCTTCGACATAGGCGTCGAACAAGCTCTCGTGCGCATCGCCGCGCGCCAGCAGCCGCACCAGCAATTCGTTCACATAAAACGCCGCCAGCAGTCCGTCGCCGCGCAGCGGCGCCAGCCCGCCCAGCCACTCCACCCGCACCAAGGACTTGATCTCCTGCCGCCCGCTCCAGGACAGCGCCAGCGGGCAGAACGGATTGAGCAGCCCGCGGAACTGCGAGGCCGGCCGCTTGGCCCCGCGCGCGACCAGCGCCATGCGGCCATGCGCGCGGGTGAGCACGTCGAGGATCAGGCTGGTTTCGCGCCAGGCGGTGGAGTGCAGGACGAAGCCGGGCTCGTGCTCGACCCGCATCTCGGAGCCGCGGCGCGGGCGGCGTTGCTGCGGCACTTCGGTCATCGTTTCCGAGCGATGCACGTGCCAAAACTTTCGTCGCCCCGGCGCAGGCCGGGGCCCAGTGGCTTTTGCTCGAACGACACTGGGCCCCGGCCTGCGCCGGGGCGACAGAGTGCCAAGGCGTTACTCATAGCCGAACGCGCGCAGCGCGGCGGGATCGTCGTTCCAGTGCTTGCGCACGCGCACGTGCGTGTCGAGCCTCACCGGCTTGGCAAGCAGCGTGGCGATGTCGGCGCGTGCCAGGCGGCCGATCTCGCGCAGCTTGGCACCGCCCGCGCCGATCACCATCGCCTTGTGCGCGTCGCGTTCGACCCAGAGCGTGGCCGCGATGGCAGCCTGCTGCTCGTCTTCTTCCCACTGGTCGATGGTCACTGCAATCCCGCAGGGCAACTCATCGCCCAGCAAACGGAACGCCTTTTCCCGGATCCGCTCCGCCGCCAAGAAGCGGACGTTGCGGTCGGTGTACTGGTCCAGCTCGAAGAGCAGCGGCCCTTGCGGCAGCAGCTTGGCGAGTTCATCCAGCAGCGGTGGCAGCCCTTGGCGTTTCTCCGCGCTCACCGGCACGATCGCCGCGAACGGGTAGCGGGCGGCGACCTCCGCGATCCGCGGCAGCAGCGCATCGCGATGCGATAGCTCATCGGTCTTGTTCAGCGCCAGCACCACGCGGCTGCCCTGCCCCTCTGCGGGCTGGGGCAGCAATGCCAGCACGCGCTGATCGCCTTCCGTCCAACGGTCGGCCTCGACCACAAACAGCACGGCATCGACCTCGGCCAAAGCGGCCGCGACCGCCTCGTTCATCCGCCGCGTGAGCAGCGAGCGGTGCCGCTGCTGGAAGCCCGGCGTATCGACGAAGACGAACTGCCGCTGTGCCGGTGGCGCGGCGTCGGTCAGCACACCCAGCACGCGCTCGCGCGTGGTCTGCGGCTTGCGCGAGGTGATCGACACATGTTCGCCCACCAGCGCGTTGAGCAGCGTGGACTTGCCGACGTTGGGCCGGCCGACAATGGCCACGTACCCTGTGCGGCCGCTGGCCGCCGCGTCGTTCACGGCTTGGCGACCGCCTGCGCCTCGGCGGGCTGCGGGTCGAGCGCGAGGGTGTGCTGCACCGGCTCCGGCTTGCGCCGCGCGCGCCGCGCGTGGCCGACGGCCTGCTGCGCAGCAACCAATGCCAGTTGCGCCGCGGACTGCTCGGCAGCGCGCCGGCTGCGGCCGCTGCCGCGCAGGCTCAGATCGAGCTTGGCGATCGCGCACTCGACTTCGAACTCCTGGTTGTGCGCAGCGCCCCGCGTCTCCACCACCGTATACACCGGCAGCGGCAGGCCCTTGCCCTGCAGGTACTCCTGCAACAGCGTCTTGCTGTCCTTGCCCAGCGTCTTGGGGTCCATCGTCTTGATCACCGGCTCGAACCGCCGCGCGATCAGATCGCGTGCCGCCTCGAAGCCGCCGTCGACGAAGGCAGCGCCGAAAATGGCCTCCATCGTGTCGGCCAGGATCGACGGGCGGCGAAAGCCACCGCTCCTGCGCTCGCCCTCGCCCAGCCGCAAGTAGTGCTGCAAGTCGAGGCTCTCTGCAATCTCCGCCAGCGACGACTGCTTGACCAGGTTGGAGCGCAGCCGCGACAAGTCGCCTTCGTCCAGCCGCGCGTACTTCTGGTAGAGCAGCAGGGCCACCGCGTTGTTGAGCACCGCGTCGCCCAGGAACTCCAACCGCTCGTTGTGCACGGCGCCGTGACTGCGGTGGGTGACCGCCTGTTCCAGCAGGCCGATGTGGTTGAAGCGGTAGCCGAGCCGCTCTTCAAGCGCCGCCAGGTCCATGGGCGCTGCCTTCGGAGTGTGCGACCCGCTTCAACGGCCCCCCTTGGCCGGGCGGTCGCGCGTCGTGCCGGAAAAGTCGATCACCAGGCGGACGTTGTCCAGCACCTGGATCGTGTAGGGGTAAGCGTAGGAGACAACGATCTGATCGCCTTCCTTGGTGATCTCGAGATCCTTGCTGCCGATGGAGGTGATGTCGTCGATCGTCGCGTGGCGGTCGAAGGCAGTGCGGATCTCCGTCACCGTTGCACCTTCGCGGGTGATCTTCTGGATGGCCGACTCGATGGCCAAGTACTCGGTGATCGGCCGCACCAGCTTGAAGGCAAAGACGAGGAGGCCGGCGATCAAGATTCCGAAGAAAAGCAGCGCTATCACCGACAGCCCGCGCTGGCGGGCCGGCCCCGAGCGGTGCGCGCTACTGTTCCTCATGAAAATCAAAGACTTCGATGTGCCCATCACTTGAACGCTCCGATTCTAGAGAGGTCCGGCACCCAGCCCTTGAACGCCATCCACACCAAAAACGCCCGTCCCACGATGTTCTGGTCAGGCACAAAGCCCCAGAAGCGGCTGTCCTGGCTGTTATCGCGATTGTCGCCCATGACGAAGTAGTGTCCAGGTGGCACGGTACACCGCATCCACGTCGCACCGTAATCGCAGGCCTGCGGGTGCGTGTGCTCGGCAAGGCGCAGCGGCGGCATCGCGGTCAGTACGCCGTCGCTTTGGATGATCCGGTGCGCCACGGTGTCCAATTGCTCGCGGAACTGCTTGAAGGCGTGGATGCCGTCGGGCTCGACGTAGCGATCGAGCGGCGTCAGCGGTACCGGCTTGCCGTTGAGCAGCAGGGTGCGGCCGTCGGTCTCGACCACGTCGCCAGGCAGTCCGACCACGCGCTTGATGTAGTCCTGGTTGGTGTCGAGCGGGTAGCGGAAGACGACCACGTCGCCGCGCTGCGGATCGCCCAGAGGCACTACTTTCTTGTTGATCACCGGCAGGCGAATGCCATAGTTGTATTTGTTGACGAGGATGAGGTCGCCCACCTCCAGGGTCGGCAGCATGGAGCCGGACGGAATCCGGAACGGCTCGAACAGGAACGAGCGCAGCACAAACACCAGCAAGATGACCGGGAAGAAGCTCGCCGTGTACTCCAAGTACCAGGGACGGACGGTCAGCCGATACTCCAGCGCGGCGCGCTCCCTGAGCACCGCCGGCTCGCCGGCAGCGACGGTCCGCGCGTTGAGTTCGTCGAACCGCTTCAGCTCGGCCGCGGCGGCGGCGCGGCGGGCCTTGGCCCACCACAGCACGTCGAGCACCCACAGCACGCCGGTAAAGACGGTCAACACGAACAGAATCAAGGCGAAATTCATTCGTCGTCCACTCTCAAAATGGCGAGGAAGGCTTCCTGCGGGATTTCCACCGTGCCGACCTGCTTCATCCGCTTCTTGCCGGCCTTTTGCTTTTCCAGCAGCTTCTTCTTGCGCGTGATGTCGCCGCCGTAGCACTTGGCCAGCACGTTCTTGCGCAGCGCCTTGACGTTCTCGCGGGCGATGATGTTGGCACCGATCGCGGCCTGGATCGATACGTCGTACATCTGGCGCGGGATCAGCTTGCGCATCTTGGCCGCCAGTTCGCGCCCGCGGTGCTGGGCGTTGCTGCGGTGCACGATCACCGACAGCGCGTCGACCTTGTCGCCGTTGATCAGCAGGTCGAGCTTGACCACGTCGGCCGCCCTGTGCTCCTTGAACTCGTAGTCCATCGACGCGTAGCCGCGCGAGACCGACTTCAGCTTGTCGAAGAAGTCGAGCACGATCTCCGCCAGCGGCAGCTCGTAGGTCAGGTGCACGTGCCGGCTGTGGTAGGTGAGGTCGGTCTGCACGCCGCGCTTGCCCGTACACAGCGTGATCACCGGGCCGACGTACTCCTGCGGCACGAAGATCGTCACCTTGACCACCGGCTCGCGAATCTCCTCGATCCGGGCTGGTTCGGGCAGCTTGGACGGGTTTTCCACCTGCACCACGCTGCCGTCGCGCAGCAGCACCTCGTAGACCACCGACGGCGCGGTGGTGATGAGGTCCATGTCGTACTCGCGCTCCAGCCGCTCCTGCACGATGTCCATGTGCAGCAAGCCGAGGAAGCCGCAGCGGAAGCCGAAGCCCAGCGCCTGCGACACCTCGGGCTCAAAGTGCAGCGCGGCGTCGTTCAATTGCAGCTTGGTCAGCGCGTCGCGCAACGCCTCGTACTGGTTGGACTCGACCGGGTAAAGCCCGGCAAAGACCTGGCTCTTGGCTTCCTTGAAGCCCGGCAAGGGTGCTGCCGCCGGCTTGGCGGCGGAGGTCACCGTATCGCCGACGTGTGCGTCGCGCAGCTCCTTGATGCCGGCGATCACAAAGCCGACTTCGCCGGCGGCCAGTGCCTCGCGGCTGCGCGACTTGGGCGTGAACACTCCCACCTGCTCCACGAGGTGCGTGGCGCCCGATGCCATCAGCAAAATCTTGTCCTTGGGCCGCAGCGTGCCATTGACCACCCGCACCAGCATCACCACGCCGACGTAGTTGTCGAACCAGGAGTCGATGACCAGCGCCTGCAAGGCGGCGGCCGGGTCGCCCTGGGGCGGCGGCACGCGCTCGATGATCCGCTCCAGAATCTCATCGACTCCCATGCCGGTCTTGGCGCTCGCCAGCACCGCGTCATGCGCGTCGATGCCGATCACGTCCTCGATCTCGGCGCGCGCTTCTTCCGGGTTGGCCTGCGGCAGGTCCATCTTGTTGAGCACCGGCAGCACTTCCACGCCCAGTTCGATCGCCGTGTAGCAGTTGGCGACGGTCTGCGCCTCGACGCCTTGCGAGGCATCGACCACCAGCAGCGCGCCTTCGCAGGCCGACAGCGAGCGGCTCACCTCGTACAAAAAATCCACGTGGCCCGGCGTGTCGATCAGGTTCAGGTTGTACTTGCGACCGTCGCGCGCGATGTATTCGAGTGCCGCGGTCTGCGCCTTGATGGTGATGCCGCGCTCGCGTTCGAGCGCCATCGAGTCCAGCACCTGGTCTTCCATCTCCCGATCGGACAAACCGCCGCAGCGCTGGATCAGCCGGTCGGCCAGCGTGGACTTGCCGTGGTCGATGTGGGCGATGATGGAAAAGTTGCGGATGTGCTGCATGAGCGTGTGGCCATAGAGAAAGGGGGCGGCCGCTGGGCCACCCCCTTTGTCCTGCGCGAAGGCGGCGGAGTTTACCCCGCCACCACCGCCAACTGCCCTACTTCTCGACCGGGCGGACGATCACGAACGTGCTTTGATCGCCGCGCCGGATCAACAGCGTGGCCGGCTTCTTGGGATCGAGCTTGCCGACGAACTCGTTGAATTGTTTGGCGTTTTGGACTTCGACGTTGTTGACGGCGACGACCAGATCGCCCTGGCGCAGGCCGGCCGCCGCGGCTGCTCCCTCCACGGCATCGACCTGTACCGCGGCGCGCAAGCGCAACTCCTTGAGCCGCTCGGCCGGTACGTCGGAGACGGTCAGGCCCAGCGCGTTGGCGCCGCCGTTCTGCGGCTTGGCGGGAGCCTCTCCCCGGCGCGTCGGCGTCCGGTCGGGCTGCATCTCGGCCACCACGACCTGCAAGTCGATCGCCTTGCCCTTACGCCAGACCTGCATCGTCGACTTGGTGCCGGGCTTAGTCGCGCCGACCACACGCGGCAGTTCGATGGAGCTTTCGATCGGCTTGCCGTCGAAGCGCAGGATCACGTCGCCGGCCTCGACGCCGGCTTTTTCGGCCGGACTATCGCGTTCCACGCTGGAGACCAGCGCCCCCTGCGGTTTGGCCAGACCAATGCCATCGGCGATCTCCTTGCTCACCGGGCCGATGCTCACCCCGATCCGGCCGCGCACCACGCGCCCCTGCGCACGCAGTTGGTCGCCGACGCGCATCGCTTCGTCGATGGGAATCGCGAACGAGATGCCGGCAAACGCCCCCGAGGGGCTGAATATCTGCGAGTTAATGCCGACCACCTCGCCGCGCAAATTGAGCAGCGGCCCGCCCGAGTTGCCGGGGTTGACCGCCGCGTCGGTCTGGATGAAGGGCAGAAAGTCGCCCGTCTCACGCGCCTTGGCGCTGACGATGCCGACCGTCACCGAGTTGGTGAAGCCAAAGGGCGAGCCGATCGCCATCACCCACTCGCCGACGCGCAGCTTGTTGGGATCGCCGATCTTGACCGTCGGCAAACCGGTCGCCTCGATCTTGACGATGGCCACGTCGGTACGGCGATCAGCGCCGATCGGGCGGGCCTTGAACTCGCGCTTGTCCGGCAGCGTCACGATGATCTCGTCCGCGCCCTCGACCACGTGCGCGTTGGTCATGATGAAGCCGTCGGCGCTGAGGATGAAGCCCGATCCCAGGCCGCGCGGCACTTCGCGCGGCGCCGGGCTGCGCCGCGGACCCTCCGGCTGCCCGGGCTGGCCCGGCTGCGGCGGAAAAAAGCGGCGAAAGAACTCGAACAGCGGATCGTTTTCGTCAAGCTCGGGCGACGGCTGCATGCCGCGCCCATGCGCGCCGATGCGCGCCGTGGTACGGATGTTGACCACGGCCGGGCTGGACCGATCGGCCAGATCGGCAAAGTCGGGCAGCGCGACCTGGGGCGCCGGCGCCGGTTGCTGGGCAACCGCCAGCGGCGCCAGCGCCAAGAGCGCGACCGCGGCGATCCGGTGAACAGAGCGATTCATGGGTCGAAGACTCCAAACGAACTGAAAAACAAAACGGCTGAGAGACTACCGCACCGGCCGCGGCTGCGCCGAACCGGCCACCGCGCGCACCGTCTGCGGCGGCACCTCGCCGACCACGGTGACCAAGCTGTTGCCGACGCGGCGGGCGACAAAGCTGGTCGGGCCGTCCACCAACACTGCGCCGCCGGGTGCGCTGCCCTCGGCGAACGGCTCGACGAAGACCGAGAAACTCGCCAGCCCGTCGCTGTAAACCCACTGCATGCGCGCCCGTTCGCCGTGAGGTGCCCGCCCGACGGCGTGCAGCATGCGAAAGCCCGGCGGCGGCGCCATCGTCCAAGCCGCCTGCGCGGGGTCGAGCGGCCGCAACTCGCTGCGCTCGACCGCCCACCCGGTGGTAGGCCACGACGGACGCAGCGTGTTGCGGTCGAACTTGCCGCCGATGCGAACCTCCGAAAACGCCACCTGCTCTAGGACTTCCTGCTGCGCGCCGAGCACCTGCGCCTTGAGCAGCAGCTTGGTCGCCTGCTCGACCCACAGCCGGTAGCCGAAGCGGTGCGCATCCTTGGGCTCGATGGTCAGCACGCGGCTGTCGTACCCGGCGACGCGCTCCACGACTCCGACTTGCACTCGATAGACGGTGAGCACTTCCGCCGCCGGCCGCGTCGCCAGGGCCGGAAACACGTCCAAGCGCACCCGCTGCGTGACACGGACGCGGCGCGCCTCGGGCAGCAATTCCTGCACTTCGTTGCCGCGGCGGATCAATTCCCGCGGACTGCCGTCCAGGGGTTGTACGCGCTCGTGCGTCTGCTGGCCGTCGAAGAGGTGATGCAGACGCGAGGAACGTACCTCGCCACCGCGCTGGTGCACCACGGTGCCGCTGTAACTCAACCGCTCGGCCGCCGCTTGAATCTGTTCCAGCCAGTGCAGTTCGCTGTCCGGCCCCGCGCTGCCGCCAGATCCCGCCTGCGCCAGCGCGGCACCCGCGCCGACGGCGCCGGCGGCCAGCAGCAAAGCGCGCCGCAACGGGTTACGGACAGAGCGGCGGGTCACGACGTCAACGCGAAGTGCCCGCGGGCGTGTCGATGGCCGTGCGCAAGATGGGTGCCGGCTGCGACAGCCCGCGCGCCCCCGCAAACTCGCGGTGCGCGGTCAAATAGGTCTCCACTTCCGGCGAGCGCAGCACCGGACCGGCTGCCGGCGGCGCTACGGTCGACGCCGCCGACGCGACGGTTGCGACCTCGGCGGCCGGAGCTTTGGCGTCCTCGCGCATCAGCGGCAGCGCGACCACCGCCAGCAGTGCGGCCGCTGCGGCGACCGCTGTGGTCGGCAAGACGATCCGCGTCAGCCAACCCGGGCGCCGCGCCAGCGCCCGCGGCGCCAGCACCACCGGCTCGGCCGCGAGCGCTTGCAGCAGGCGGGCGTCGGAGCCCGGCCGGTGGTCGACCGCCAACTCCGCTGCCCGCAGCGCATCGCCCACCGCATGCCAGTCGGCCCAGTCGGCGCGCGCCGCCTCGCTCGCCAGCAATGCTTCGAGCGCGCGGTTGCCCGCGGCCGCATCGAGTTCGCCGTCGACCAGCGCGGACAGGCGTTCGCGCGCTTCGGCATCGGGCACGGAGGGGCGGGACGGTTCGGGAGCGGTCATCGGCGAATCACCAGCGTTTTTCGGTGCCATGGTCGAGCAAGGGTCGCAACTCCGCCGCCACCGCGTCGCGTGCGCGAAAGATACGCGAGCGCACTGTGCCGATCGGGGTGCCCATCGATTGTGCGATCTCCTCGTAACTCAAGCCTTCCATCTCGCGCAGCATCAGCGCGGTGCGCAGGTCGGCAGGCAGGCGGGCAACGGCCCGCTCGACCGCGTCGCCCACCTGGCGGGTGGCCAGCAAGGACTCGGGCGTGTCCAGGTGGGAGGTCGTTGGCTCGCCGTCGCGCTCCTGCCCGTCCTCGTCCAAAGCGGGCGTGGCCGGCGGCAGCCGGCGTCCCTGCGCCACCAGGTGGTTCTTTGCCGTGTTGATCGCGATCCGGTACAGCCATGTGTAAAACGCGCTTTCACCGCGAAAATTGGGCAAGGCCCGATAGGCGCGGATGAACGCCTCCTGCGCCACGTCCTCGATCTCCGCCGGGTCCCGGATCAGCCGCGAGAGCAGGCGAAAAATCTTGCGCTGATACTTGCTCGCCAGCAGCCCAAACGCCCGCTGATCGCCACGCTGGACCCGCTCGACGAGCACCCAGTCGATGTCGCGCTCGCTCATCGCGAAGCGATCCGGAACTCTGGGATTAGGACTGCGCGCATCGCGAGAAGTTCGCTTCCACGACCCCTCCAAGTCAAGCAGTGCGGTCGCCGTCGGCCCGGCTCCAGCGCAACAAGGCGCTCAACCGGCGATATTCGGCAGCAGGCAGCGCGTCGGCCCAGACCACGACCCGGCCCTGCGCATCGGCCAGCACGACCAGCCAGCGGTTGGCAAAGCGCGGCACCACGGTCCGCGGTTCGGCCGACGGGTCGGCGCGCCAGTTCACCTCACCGTCCGCGCGGAGGCGCAGCTGGCCGCCGAGCGGGCGCCGCCGCGACCGGATAAACGCCAACAGGAACCCGGCGCAGGCCAAGTAAAAGACCGTCAGCCGAAGCGCATCCGGCACCTGCCAGGCGGCCACCGTCGTAGCCGCCAGCACGACCACGCTGAGCGCCAGGGCGAACCGCAGAACCCGCCTGCGCAGCGCCGAGGGTTGCAGCGCCGCCCACGCGATCCAGTCCGGGTCAGACACGCTTCAAGACCAAGGCGCCGTTGGTGCCGCCGAAACCAAAGGAGTTTTTCATGGCGTACTCGATGGCGAGCGGCCGCGCCTCGTTGGCGCAGTAGTCGAGAGCGCACTCCGGGTCCGGGTCGTGCAGGTTGATCGTCGGCGGCGCAA
>JAJTHJ010000308.1 GCA_021298875.1 Burkholderiales bacterium
GGATTCGGCCGTCGGCGTGGCCTTGGCCGGCTGAGCGGACTTGCCCGGCTTGCTGGCCTTGGAGGCCTTGGCCGACGTGCTCGCCGCGGGCTGTCGGGTCACGGTCAGCGTCAGCCGCTGGCCGGCAAACAGCCGGTCGCTGCGCAGGTCGTTCCAGGTGCGGATGTCCTCGACGCTCACGCCCCAGCGGCGGGCTACCGAGGCGATCGTGTCGCCCTGGCGGACGCGGTAGGTGACCTGGCGCGTGTTGGCGTAGAGCGGCACCAGTTGCAGCGATGCGGTGAGCATCGCCGGGGCGATGTCTTCGTCCATCGTCTCGTCGCGCGGGATCAGCAAGGTCGAGCCCGCGGCCGGGCGGTAACGCGGCGGGATGCGGTTGGCCTCGCGCAGGCGCTCGGGGCTGACGCCAACGCGACGCGCCACCTGCTCGATGGTCTCGCCCTGCGCCAGCGTGATCGCGGTCCAACTGGACAGCGGCTGGCCAGTCGCTTCCCAGGCCGCCAGGTTGGCGAGGTAGGTCTCCGCCTTCGCTGCCGGCAGCAGGATGGTCGGCTGCGCCGCGCCGACGATCACCGGGCGGTTGAACGACGGGTTCAAGGCGCGCAACTCATCGAGCGGCATCTCGGCCAGCCGCGCCAGGGTGGCGAGGTCGATGTCGCGCGTCTTGGTCAGCACGACGAAGTACGGCTCGTTGCGAATCTCCGGCAGAACGATGCCGTAGCGCTGCGGCGCGCGCACGATGTTCTTGATCGCCTGCAGCTTGGGTACGTAGTCCATCGTCTCGGCCGGCAGGCGCAGGCTGGCGTAGTTGGTCGGCTGGCGCGCCCGCTGCGCCCGCGCGATGGCCCGGCCCAGGCCGCCTTCGCCCATGTTGTAGGCGGCCAGCGCCAGATGCCAGTCGCCGAACTCGTCGTATAACTTTTGCAGGTAATCGAGCGCGGCGCGGGTGGAGGCGATCACGTCGCGGCGCTGGTCCTGCCAGAGGTTCTGGTCGAGCGCGTAAAACTTGCCGGTGGACGGGATGAATTGCCACAGCCCCGCCGCCTTGGCGATCGACACCGCCTCCGGCTGCATCGCGCTTTCCACGAAGGGCAGCAGCGCCAGTTCGGTCGGCATGCCGCGGCGTTCGATCTCCTCGACGATGTAGAAGAGATACAGGCTGCCGCGCTGGGCCATCCGGTCGAAGCGGTCGGGCCGCGCGGCGTACCACGCGGTGCGCTGCTCGGCCCGCTTGGTGTCCAGGTCGGGGATGGCGAAGCCGCGCCGCACGCGCACCCACAGGTCGCCCGGCGGCGGGGGTGCGGCGACCGGCGCGGGCGCGGGTGCTGCCGCGGTCGCCGCGGGTGCCGCCTTCTTCGGTGGAGAACTCGGCGCAACGACCGGCGGCGGGGCGGCGGCACTGGCCTCTTCGGGCACGGCGGACTGCGGCAACTGCGCGCAACCGGCCGCGAACAACAACGGCACGAGCAGGGCGGGCAGGCGAGGGCAAAGGCGCATCGGCGGAGTATAGAAGCGCCTCTGCGCCGACGCGGTCACGAAAAGCGGTTCTTCCACGCGCGCAGCGCGGCGAAGGTGGCGACCGGACTCGCGGCGGCGCCGGCGTCGATGCGCTCGGCCGCCGCGCGCACCGCGGCCACCTCGCCGCGCAGGAAAGGATTGGTTTTGCGTTCCTCGGCGAGCGTGGACGGCACCGTCGGCGTGCCGCGCGCGCGCAGTGCCGCGCAACGCTCGCTGCGCGCGGCGAGCGCCGCGTTGTCCGGCTCCACTGCGCGCGCAAAGTGCAGGTTGGCGAGCGTGTATTCGTGCGCGCAGTACACCCGCGTCGCCGGCGGCAGCGCGGCGAGCTTGGTGAGCGAGGCCAGCATCTGGGCGGGCGTGCCTTCAAAGAGGCGCCCGCAGCCCGCGGCAAACAGCGTGTCGCCGCAAAAGAGCGCGTCCAACTCCGCCGCGTAGTACGCGATATGTCCGCGCGTGTGGCCGGGCACGTCGAGCACCGTAAAGCGTGTGCCGAGCACGTCGATGGCGTCGCCTTCCACCAGCGCGTGGGTGCGGCAGGGGATGTCCTCGCCGGCCGGCCCGTACACCGGCACGCCGGGTGCGGCCAGCGCCGATACGCCGCCCACATGATCGCCGTGATGGTGCGTGACTAGAATCGCCGCAAGTTGCAAATGGCGCGCGCGCAGCGCGTCGAGCACCGGCGCCGGGTCGCCGGGGTCGACCACGGCGGCGCGCTTGCCCTGCGTCAGCAGCCAGATGTAGTTGTCCGCAAAGGCGGGGATCGGTTCGATGGTCGACGTGTTCATCACGGTGCAATGTACGCCGAGGCGCGGGCCGTATGCAGCCTGAGCCCTTGTTCGGCGCGCCACCCCCGCCGCCTGAGGCCGTGGCGGAACTGCGGATTGCGGAGTTCCTGCAATCGCCCCCAGGCCGCTACGTGCTCGCCTGGGAGCAGCAGCAATTGAACGCGGTGGTGGCCGACATTTTCGGCTACCACGCGCTGCAACTCGGCCTGCCGGAGATCGACGCGCTGCGCGAAAGCCGGATGAAGCTGCGTTTCTGCGCGGCAGACCGCCTGCTCGACCCCGCGCAGCGCAACGGCCATGCGCAGGTGGCGGTGATCAACCGCTACGAGGAACTGCCGTTTGCCAGCGGCTCGATCGACCTCGTGGTGATGCCGCACGTGCTGGAGTTTGCCGACGAGCCGCACCAGGTGCTGCGCGAAGTCGAGCGCGTGCTGGTGCCCGAGGGGCAGGTGGTCATCACGGGCTTCAACCCGGCGAGCCTGTGGGGCCTGCGGCAACTGGGCACGCGGCTCGGCGCGGCGGCGTTTTTGCCGCGAGATGGGCAGTTCATCGCTCTGCCGCGGATCAAGGACTGGTTGAAGCTGCTGTCGTTCGAGACCCACCGCGGTCGCTTTGGCTGCTACGTGCCCTGGACGCGCAGCGAAAAGTGGCTGGCGCGCTGGAGCTTCATGGAAAAGGCCGGCGACCGCTGGTGGCCGGTGTTGGGCTCGGTTTATCTGGTCACCGCCGTCAAGCGCGTGCGCGGCATGCGGCTGGTGGGCGCACTGCGCAAGCGGCGCGAGCTGCTGCGTCCCGCGCTCGCCCCCGCCGCCGCGCGCAGCCTGCTGCGCACCGACGAGGCGGCCAGCGTGCGCGTGCTGGACGACGCGCCCGCGGCCAACGACGGCGGCGCGCAGGCGGCGCGCGGATGAAGCACGCCCGCAGCGTGGACTTGGCGCCGGACGCCGCGCCGATCCCGGCCGGCGCGACCGACGCCGTGGTCGAGATCTACGCCGACGGCGCCTGCAAGGGCAATCCCGGCCCTGGCGGTTGGGGCGTGTGGATGAAGTGGGGCGTGCACGAGCGCGAACTCTTCGGCGGCGAGCCGGCCACCACCAACAACCGGATGGAGCTGACCGCGGTGATCGAGGCGCTGGCAGCGCTCAAGCGCCGCAGCCGCGTGGTGCTGCACACGGACTCGCAGTACGTGCAGCGCGGCATCACCGAGTGGCTGCCCAACTGGGTGCGGCGCGGCTGGAAGACCGCCGGCAACGGTGCGGTGAAGAACGCCGACTTGTGGCGCCGCCTGGCGGAACTCAACGGCCAGCACGAGGTCGATTGGCGCTGGGTGCGCGGGCACGCCGGCGTGCCGGGCAACGAACGCGCCGACGCGCTGGCGCGGCGCGGCGCGGCGTCGGTCGCGCGGTGATAAAGTCGCGCGCTCCTCGCGCGGCCCGTTGGCTGCGCCTCTTTCTTCGATGACTCACAAGACTGCCCTGATCGCCATCGCGGCGCTGCTCGTCGCGGCGGGCGCGGCCTATGTCGCGTTTGACCGGCTGGGCGGCAGCCCCAACAGCCCGGCGCTGAAGGCCGCCGCCGAGAAGGCGCCGGCCGAACCCAAGGCCGACGCCAAGGCGGCCACCGCCGGCAAGGGCGAGGCCAAGGGCGGCCCCGGCGGCGGGCCGGTGCCGGTGGCGGTGGTCAAGCTCGTGCCCACCGCGGTGCAGGAGGACTTGCCGGCCGTGGGCTCGCTGCGCTCGAACGAGAGCGTGATGCTGCGGCCGGAGGTGTCCGGGCGCATCGCGACCATTGGCTTTCGCGACGGGCAGGCGGTGCGCCGTGGCGACGTGCTGATCGGCCTGGATGCCAGCCTGCAAGAGGCCGAGGTGGTCAAGGCGCGCGCCGAACTCGATCTGGCCCAGTCCAACCTCAAGCGCACCGAAGACCTGGCGCGCAAGAACTTTGTCAGCGGCAGTGCGCAGGAGCAGGCCGCCTCCAACGCGCAGGTGGCCGCGGCCAACCTCAAGCTGGCCGAAGCGCGGCTGGCCAAGATGCGGCTCGCGGCCCCGTTCGACGGCGTGGCCGGCATCCGCTCGGTCAGCGTCGGCGACTACGTGCGCGAGGGCGCCGACCTCGTCAACCTGGAAGACATCGGCACGCTGAAGGTCGATTACCGCCTGCCCGAGCGCGCCTTCGAGCAGGTGCGGGTCGGCCTGCCGGTGGAGGTGGTGGCCGATGCGCTGCCCAACGAGCGCTTTGCCGGCACGGTGGAGGCGATCAATCCGCGCATCGATGCCGGCGGCCGTTCGCTCGAAGTGCGCGCGCGGCTGGCCAACCGCGGCGGCAATCTGCGGCCGGGCATGTTCGTGCGCGTGCGCACGATCGTCGGCAGCCGCGCCGACGCGCTGCTGGTGCCCGAAGAAGCGATCGTCCCCGCCGGTGGCGACTTCTACGTGTTTCGCGTGATCGACCGCGACGGCCAGAAGGTCGCGCAGCGGGTCAAGGTGCGTCCCGGCGTGCGCCGCGACGGCAAGGTGGAACTGGCCGACGGCGTGGCCGCCGGCGACCTGGTCGTCACGGCCGGCTCGCGCCTGAGCCGCGACGGACAGCCGGTGCGGGTGGTCGAGCCGGCCGGCAAGGGCTGAACTCCGGCGTCGGCTCGCGGTCAACGCCCTACCGATCACCGATCACCGATCACCGATCACCGATCACCGATCACCGCCCATGTCCTTCTTCGAACTCTGCATCCGCCGCCCCGTGCTCGCCACGGTGCTGTCGCTGCTGCTGCTGGTGGTCGGCATCGTCTCGTACACGCGGCTGGCGGTGCGCGAGTACCCGAAGATCGACGAGCCGGTGGTCAGCGTGCAGACCACCTATCCCGGCGCGTCGGCGGAGGTGGTCGAGTCGCAGGTCACCAAGATTCTCGAAGACTCGCTGGCCGGCATCGAGGGCGTGGAGTTGATGACCTCGCGCTCGCGCGCCGAGCGCAGCGACATCGACGTGCGCTTCCGCATCACGCGCGACCCGGACTCGGCCGCCGCCGACGTGCGCGACAAGGTCGCCCGCGTGCGCGCGCGGCTGCCGGAGGAGGTGGACGAGCCGGTGATCGCCAAGGTCGAGGCCGACGCCTTCCCGATCATCTGGATGGCGGTCACCGCCGGCGAGCGCACGCCGCTGGAGGTGTCCGACTATCTGGCGCGCTACGTCAAGCCGCGCCTGTCGGTGCTGCCGGGCGCGGCCGACGTTTGGATCTTCGGCGAGCGGCGCACGGCGATGCGCGTGGATGTGGACCGCGACCGCCTGGCGGGCTATCGGCTCACCGTGCAGGACATCGAGGACGCGCTGCGTCGGCAGAACGTGGAGCTGCCGTCGGGCCGGATCGAGTCGCGCGCGCGCGAGTTTTCGATCGTCGCCGCCACCGACGTCGGCACCCGCGAGCAGTTCGAAAACCTGATCGTCGCGCAATTCAACGGCTACCCGGTGCGGCTCGCCGACGTGGCCCGCATCGACGTCGGCGCGGCCAGCGAGCGGGTGATCGCCCGCTACCGGGGCGAGCCGTCGATTAACATGGGCCTGGTCAAACAGGCCACCGGCAACCCGCTCGAGCTGTCGCAGGCGCTGCGGGCAGAGGTCGACAAGATCAACCCGACGCTGCCGGCGGGGATGCAGATCAACATCGCCTACGACTCCTCGGTGTTCATCGAAAAGTCGATCGACTCGGTGTTCCGCACCGTGGCCGAGGCGGTGGTGCTGGTGGTGCTGGTGATTTTCTTCTTCCTGCGCAGCTTCCGCGCCACGCTGATCCCGATCGTCACCATCCCGCTGTCGCTGATCGGCGCCTTCGCGCTGATGGTGGTGCTCGGCTTCACCATCAACACGCTGACACTGCTGGCGATGGTGCTCGCCATCGGCCTGGTGGTGGACGATGCCATCGTCGTGCTGGAGAACATCTACCGCAACATCGAAGCCGGCATGGACCGGGTCGAAGCGGCGATCAAGGGCACCAAGGAGATCGGCTTCGCGGTGATCGCGATGACGCTGACGCTGACCGCCGTGTACGCGCCGCTCGCCTTTGCCACCGGGCGCACCGGGCGGCTGTTCATCGAGTTCGCGCTGACGCTGGCGGGTGCGGTGCTGGTGTCGGGCTTCGTCGCGCTGACCCTGTCGCCGATGATGTGCAGCAAGCTGCTGCGCCACGAGCCCAAGCATGGACGCGCCTTCACGCTGATCGAAGGCTGGCTCGACGGGATGACCCACGGCTACGCGCGCTCGCTCGGTTGGGTGCTGGGGCGGCGCTGGCTCGTCGTGCTGGTCTGGCTGGCGACCGCCGGTGCGGGGTCGTTTTTCTTACTGCAACTGAAGTCCGAGCTGGCACCGTTGGAAGACCGTGGCGTGATCTTCGGCCGGCTGCTGTCGCCGCCGGGGGCGACCGTCGAGTACACCTCCGAGCAGTTGCGCGCGGTCGAGGCGATGTACGCCAAGATCGACGACGCGCGCGCGTACAACGCGGTGGCGGGCTTTCCGACGGTGGATTCCGGCAACGCCATTTTGCGGCTCAAGCCGTGGGAGGAGCGCAGCCGCAAACAGCAGGATATCGCGCGCGAGCTGAACCAGAAGTTCCAGCAGTTGCCGGGGGCGATCGGCTTTGCCGTCAATCCACCGTCGCTCGGCCAGTCGCCGCGGCAGTTGCCGGTCGAGTACGTGATCATGTCGCAGGTGCCGTACGCGGAGCTCGACCGGCTGGTCACCCAGTTCATCGCCGAAATCTCCAAAAGCGGCCTGCTGATCAACCCGCAGTCCGACCTGCGGCTGAATACGCCGGAGCTGCGCGTCGAAGTCAACCGCGACAAGCTGGGCGACCTCGGCATTCCGGTGGAGACGGTGGGCAAGACCCTGCAAACGATGATTGGCGGACGGCAGGTCACGCGCTTTAAGAAGGACGGCGAGCAGTACGACGTGATCGTGCAGGTCGCGCCGCGCGACCGCAGCCGGCCTAACGACATTGCCGACATCTACGTACGCGCGCGCGACGGCTCGATGGTGCAACTGGCCAACGTGGTCGACGTGCGCGAGGGTGTGGCCCCGCAGTCGCTCAACCACTTCCAGCGGCTGCGCGCGGTGACGGTGACGGCGGCGCTGGCTCCCGGCGCCACGCTGGGCGAGGCGCTGGCGATGATGGACGCCACCGCCAAGCGCGTGCTGCCGGACTCGGCGTTGACCGATCTGAACGGCCAGTCGCGCGAGTTCCGCGACGCGCGCGGCAACATTTATCTCGTTTTCGTGCTGGCGCTGGTGTTCATCTACCTCGTGCTGGCCGCGCAGTTCGAAAGCTTTGCCGACCCGCTGGTGATCATGCTGTCGGTGCCGCTGTCGATGGCCGGCGCCTTTCTGGCGCTGTGGGCCACCGGCGGCACCTGGAACATCTACAGCCAGATCGGGATCATCACGCTGGTGGGGCTGATCACCAAGCACGGCATTTTGATCGTCGAGTTCGCCAACCAGCTGCAGGAGCGCGGCGAGGCCTTGTTCGACGCGGTGCGTCAGGCGGCGGTGTTGCGGCTGCGGCCGATTCTGATGACCACCGGCGCGATGGTGCTGGGCGCGGTGCCGCTGGCGTTGTCCACCGGCGCCGGCGCCGAGAGCCGCATCCAGATCGGCTGGGTGATCGTCGGCGGCATGACCTTCCGCACGCTGTTGACGCTGTACGTCGTTCCCACGATGTACACGCTGGCCGAGCAGTGGCTGGCGCGCGGGGCGGGCGCGCACAAGCGCAGCGCCAACGCGCACGGCGGGGGCGTGGCGGTGCAGGGGCCGGCGGCGCGGGCTGAGTAACGCGGGCGGGTCGGCATGGCGCACACCGCTCCCATCCAGTGATGAAAGTCAGCCTCCGGGAAGTGACGCGGCAAAACTTCGACGCAATTGTCGATCTGCGGCTGCTCGATCATCAGTACGACTTCCTTGCGAGCAACGCCTACTCGATTGCCGAGGCCAGCCTCGATTCGGCACTGCGCACCCGTGCCATCTATAGCGACGAGCAGGTGATCGGCTTCGTCCTGTACTGCACGCCGCAAGACAGCGACGACGAGCCCGGCACTTACGTGATCTGGCGCTTGATGATCGACGCGAGTGTTCAGGGGCGCGGGTATGGTCGGCGCGCGCTTGAACTCGTGCTTCGCGAGATATGCACGGACGCTTCCGCACGGAAGATTCACATTTGCTACAAGCCCGACAACGAGGCCGCGAAGCGCTTTTATGCGAGTCTCGGATTCGAAGAAGTCGGCGTCGATCCGGCGACGGGCGAGATGGATGCGGTGGTCGAGCCCGCGCGCATCAGATGGTCCGCGCCGCAGAGCGCTGCGTAGATCGTTCTGCGAGCGAGATGCTGAGCTCTTGCCAAGTGGTTGACGAACTCGCACCTGTGGCCCGTCGGCTGCCGACGCAGAACGGGCCGATGGATGCTGTTGCTACACGACTTCGGCCCATGGATGAAGCCCCCAACCCAACCCTCCCCCGCGGGCGGGGGAGGGAGACAACCCCCTCCCCTGCGAAGCGAGGGAGGGTTGGGGTGGGGGCGTGGCTGCTCCAACGCGGTCGGTTTTTCTCGGGTCGGGTGGCGCCGCAGGCGCCGGACGGGAGTGCCCGGATCGTCAATCGCTTAACGGTCTGCCAATGGGTCGCAACCGGGGCGCAACATGAGCCGGACTTTGGAGCAACCGATCCCTCTCTCTCAAGAAACTCCTACGAAGTGACTGATTTTGAACGGGTTTTTCATACGAGTTGCGACGCGGTGGCGGCCGGCACGAGTGTCATGCCGAGTTGCTGGGCGCGCCGGTTGAGGTTGTGCAGCACGCGCTGA
>JAJTHJ010000379.1 GCA_021298875.1 Burkholderiales bacterium
GCACCCCCGGACCGTCCTCGATCCGCCCGAAACCCCGTCCACGATCAGCCTGAAATGCCGTCCACGATCAACTTGAAATGCCGTCCACGATCAGACTGAAATGCCGTCTACGATGGGCTGAAATACGCAGACGGCAGGCACCTCGCCCGCCAGCGCCGCCGGCAGCGGGGCGCGCACCGGGTGGGTCAGTTCGGTCTCCAGCCGCGGCGCACCAGGGGCGAGCTGCGCGTCGCGCCCACTGGGGTCGGGAATCTCCTGGAACACCTGTTTTAACCGCGTGCCCCCGGTGTTGCGGATCATCCGCATGTACTGGTTGTTGTCGTCGATCTGCACGAACTTGGTCACCCGCAGCGCATCGGCCTCGTAGACCAGCAGGTCGAGCGGCAGCCCGACCGAGATGTTTGAGCGCAGCGTGGAGTCCATCGAGATCAGCGCGCACTTGGCGGCCTCGTCCAGCCCGGTGGCGGGGGTGACCACGCGGTCGACGATCGGTTTGCCGTACTTGGACTCGCCAATCTGGAAATACGGGTTCTCCGGCGTGGCCTCGATGAAGTTGCCGGCCGCGTAGATGTGGAACAGGCGCATCGCCTCGCCGCGGATCTGCCCGCCGAGGATGAAGTTGCAGTTGAACTCGATGCCGGCTTCCTTGAGCGCCTCGCCGTCGCGCGTCTTGATCTCGCGCACCGCCTCGCCGACGATGCGCGCCGCTTCGAACAGCGTGGGCACCGTCCACAGGCTGTGCTGCTCGGGGCCGACCCGCTCGCAGACGATCCGCCGCACCGCCTGCGTGATCGCTAGGTTGCCCGCCGCCAGCAGCACCAGCAGCCGCTCGCCGGGGTGCTCGAAGACGGTCATCTTGCGGAAGGTGGAGATGTGATCGACCCCCGCGTTGGTGCGCGAGTCGCCCAGAAAGACGAGGCCGGCATCCAGCCGCATCGCCACGCAATAGGTCATCGGGAAGCGTCCTCGGCGCCATCGACATGAAGCGGGCGCATGTTAACGCGCACCTCCAGCGTCTCCGCCCCGCCGCTATAGCGCACGCCGCGCACCGGTGCCGCACTCGCATAGTCGCGCCCGACCGCCAGCCGCACCAGCGCATCGCCGGCGAAGCAACGGTGTGTGATGTCGATCGACACCCAGCCGTGGTCGCTCGTCCACGCATCGACCCAGGCGTGGCTGGCGGCGTGCGGGGTCCTGGTCGTGTAGTAGTAGCCGGACACGTAGCGCGCCGGCAATTCGCGCGCGCGGCAGGCGGCGAGGAAGAGATGCGCCTGGTCCTGGCACACGCCGCGGCCCAAGGCGAGCGCCTGCGCGGCGGTGGTGGTCACGTCGGTGGCGCCGGGCGTGTACGCGACGGCATCGGAAACGGCCAGCGCGAAGTCCATCAGCGCCGCGGCGCTCGTGCCGCGCAGATGGCGGTGGGCGAAGTCGGCGACCGCCGCGTCGGCCAGCGTGTAGGGCGTGGCCGCGAGAAAGACCTGCGGCGGCAGGCCGCCGGTTTCGTCCAGCCGACCGTCGCGCAGCGCATCGACTTCGATCTCGCCGCGCACCTCTATCCCCAGTTCCGCGTGCGGCGCGCGGTGCGTCAGCGTGTGGGTGGCGTTGCCGTAGCCGTCAGCTCCCGCGGTGAGTTTGCCCGGCGCATGCAGCCGCCAGCGCTGCGGCCGCTGGTGCGGCTCGGCGCGCGGCGTCAGGCGCAGCAACTGCACCGTCGCCGCGGCGGGCGGGCTGTAGCGGTAGACGGTGTGGTGGAGGATGGCGTAGAGCATTGCCAGCCCGACGGGGGCGTTGAGCACAGTCGCCGCAGCGCAGCTTTGCGCGACGGTCTTCCCTCACCCCAACCCCTCTCCCGGAGGGAGAGGGGCTTCAAAACCCTCTCCCACCGGGAGAGGGTGGCTGCGAAGCAGCCGGGTGAGGGAAGACCGCCTCACAAGGGCACCGCCGCCACAATCGCCTGAGCTCACCCGACGGCCAAGGGCACCAGAAAGTCCTGGCTGATCCGCGACCCCAGGTCGTTGATTCGCTCCAGAAAGCGCGTGAGGTACACGTGCAGGCCCTGCGCTTCGATGTCCTCGATCCGCCCGTACTGCAACTCCGCCCGCAGCAGGCCGGCGCGGCGCTCGGTTTCGCGCGAGCGGCTGTTGCGCACCTTCTCCAGGTTGGTGCAGACCTCGTTCAGGCAGTTGGCCATCGAACGCGGCATGTCGGCGCGCAGGATCAGCAGTTGCGCCACGCGCGGCGGCGTGATCACGTCGCGGTAGACCTTGCGGTAGATCTCGAAGCCGGAAACCGAACGCAAAATCGCCGCCCAGTAATAGAAGTCGCGGTGATGGTCGATACCCTCGTCCTCGGACGCGGCGCCGAACGACGGGGGCGCGGTTTCGTGAAACTTCACGTCGAGCAGCCGCGCCGTGTTGTCCGCCCGCTCCAGGAAGGTGCCGAGCCGCGCGAAGTAAAACGCCTCGTCCTTGAGCATCGTGCCGATGGTCACCCCGCGCGACAGGTGCGAGCGGAACTTGACCCACTCGAAGAACTGCTGCGGGTCGCGCTCCAGCAGGCCGCTGCGCAGATGGCGTTGCAGTTCGAGCCAGGTGTCGTTGTGGGTTTCCCAGACTTCGGTGGTCAGCGCGCCGCGCACCGCGCGGGCGTTTTCGCGGGCGGCCTGTAGGCAGCAGTAGATCGACGAGGGGTTGTTGGGGTCGCGCGCCATGAAGTCGATCACCTCGCGCGCGGTGAGCGCCGCGTGGCGGTCGTCGTAGGC
>JAJTHJ010000105.1 GCA_021298875.1 Burkholderiales bacterium
GGGGAGAGGGTTGAAAAGCCCCTCTCCCCCCGGGAGAGGGGTTGGGGTGAGGGAAGACCGCCGCATCCGAAGTCCCGGCATTGCAAAACTCGCTACTCGCCCAAAAACCGCCGCACCAACGGCGCCAACCGCGCGACGATTTCGTCGGCTTCGCCTGTGCCGATCACGAGCGGCGGCAGCAGCCGTATGACCTTGTCCTGCGTGACGTTGATCAGCAGTTTCGCCTCCAGCGCCTGTTTGACGAGTTCGCCGCAGGGACGGTCGAGTTCGATGCCAAGCATCAAGCCGCGCCCGCGGATCGACACCACGCCAGCAACGCCTGAAAGTGCCGAGGCAAACCCAGCGCGCAGCCGCTCGCCCTGTGCGGCGGCATTGGCGAGCAAGCCTTCTTCTTCGATGATCCGCAGCGTCTCCAGCCCCGCGCGGCAGGCGAGCGGCCCGCCGCCAAACGTACTGCCGTGCGTGCCGGGGCCGAACACGCCCGCGGCACGCCCGCGCGCGAGCACCGCGCCGATCGGCACGCCGGAGCCCAGCCCCTTGGCGAGCGTGATCACGTCGGGCGCGATGTCCGCCCACTGGTAGCCGAACCACTTGCCCGTGCGCGCGATGCCGCTTTGCACTTCGTCGATCATCAGCAGCCAGCCGCGCTCATCGCACAGCCGGCGCAGCGCGCGCAGGTAGTCGAGGTCTGCCACCTGGATGCCGCCTTCGCCTTGCAGCACTTCGAGCCAGATCGCGCGGATGCGGCTATCGGCCGCGGCCGCGCGTTCGATCGCGGCCAGATCGTTGTGCGGCACGCGGATAAAGCCGGAGGGCAGCGGGTCGAAGCCTTTGCGCGCCTTCTCGCTGCCGGTGGCGGCAAGTGTCGCGAGCGAGCGGCCGTGCCAGGCGCGCTCCATCACCAGCGTCTGCGCGGCCGGCTCGCCCTGCTGGTGGCCGAACAGCCGCACGAGCTTGAGCGCCCCCTCGTTGGCCTCGGTGCCGCTGTTGGCGAAGAACACCTCGCTCATGCCCGACAGCGCGCACAGCCGCTCGGCCAGTCGTTCCTGCTCCAGCACGCGGTAGATGTTGGAGGTGTGGATCAACCGGCCCGCTTGTTCGGCGAGCGCGGCGACGAACTTCGGATGCGCGTGGCCCAGCCCGTTGACCGCGATGCCGGCCAGCGCGTCGAGGTAGGCGTTGCCTTGCTCGTCGTAGAGCCACGCACCTTTGCCGTGCGTGAACGCCACCGGCAGCCGGGCGTAGGTGTTCATCAAGTGCGACATGGTGGGCGGCGCCAATGAAAAACGCGGCGCGCGAGGGAGGCGCGCCGCGTCGAAAGAATTATAGGGACGTGATCCGCCATCGGTGTTGTCATTCCGAGCCACAGGCGAGGAATCTCAGCGCACGTTCAGGCCGAGGTTCCTCGCCTACGGCTCGGAACGACAATCGGTAGTGCCAACCGCTGAACGATCACCAACCCCCTTCCTATAATCGCCGCACTCCCCGAAGCGACAGTCTTCCCCATGAACGAGAAGTACAACGCGCAAGATGTCGAGGCCGCCGCGCAGTCGCATTGGCGCGCGGTCGATGCGTACCGCGCGGTCGAAGGCGCGGACGACGCCGGCGGCAAACCCAAGCCCAAGTTCTACGTCTGCTCGATGCTGCCCTACCCCAGCGGCAAGCTGCACATGGGGCACGTGCGCAACTACACACTGAACGATGTGCTGTATCGCATCCTGCGCATGCGCGGGTACAACGTGATGACGCCGATGGGCTGGGACGCCTTCGGCCTGCCGGCCGAGAACGCCGCGATCGACAAGGGCATCGCCCCGGAGCAGTGGACCCGCGCCAACATCGCCGACATGAAGGCGCAAATGCAGCCGCTGGGCCTGGCCTTCGACTGGAGCCGCGAGGTCGCCACCTGCGACCCCGAGTACTACAAGTGGAACCAGTGGCTGTTCCTGAAGATGCTTGAGCGTGGCATCGCCTACCGCAAGACGCAGATCGTCAACTGGGACCCGGTCGATAACACCGTGCTCGCCAACGAGCAGGTGATCGACGGCCGCGGCTGGCGCTCGGGCGCGGTGGTGGAGCGGCGTGAGATCCCCGGCTACTACCTGAAGATCACCGCCTACGCCGACGAGTTGCTGGCCGCGCTGGAGAAGCTCGACTGGCCGCCGCAGGTCAAGGCGATGCAGGAGAACTGGATCGGCAAGAGCGTCGGGGTGAACTTCGGCTTCCCCTACGCGATCGACGGCGAAGAGAAGCTGCTGCGGGTGTTCACCACGCGTGCCGACACGATCATGGGCGTCACCTTCGTCGCCATCGCCGCCGAGCATCCGCTGGCCGCGCGCCTGGCGCAGGGGCGGCCGGAGATCGCCGCCTTTATCGACGAGTGCAAGAAAGGCGGGGTCGCCGAGGCCGACCTCGCCACGATGGAAAAGAAGGGCATCGCCACCGGCTTCACGGTCGTCCATCCGCTGACCGGCGAGGCGGTGCCCGTGTGGATCGGCAACTACGTGCTGATGGGCTATGGCGAAGGCGCGGTGATGGGCGTGCCGGCGCACGACGAGCGCGACTTTGCCTTCGCCCGCAAGTACGGGCTGCCGATCACGCAGGTGATCGCCGTGCCCGGAGAGACTTTTTCGCTCGACGGCTGGCAGGAGTGGTACGCGGACAAGCAGCGTGGGGTTTGCGTGGTGTCCGGCAAGTACGACGGCCTCGACTACGCTGCTGCGACCGACGCCATCGCCGCCGACCTGAGCGCCAAGCGCCTGGGCGACAAGCAAATCCAGTGGCGTCTGCGCGACTGGGGCATCAGCCGTCAGCGCTACTGGGGCACGCCGATCCCGATCATCCACTGCGCCGACTGCGGCCCGGTGCCGGTGCCCGAGCGGGACTTGCCGGTGCTGCTGCCGACCCACCACGTACCCGACGGCAGTGGCAATCCGCTTACCAAGGACGAGAGTTTTCTCAAGTGCGTGTGTCCGCGCTGCGGCCAGCCGGCGCGGCGCGAGACGGACACGATGGACACTTTCGTCGATTCGTCCTGGTACTACATGCGCTACTGCTCGCCGGATGCGGCCGACCGGATGGTGGACGAGCGCAACGACTACTGGATGCCGATGGACCAGTACATCGGCGGCATCGAGCACGCGGTACTGCATCTGCTGTACGCGCGCTTCTGGACCAAGGTGATGCGCGACCTGGGGCTGGTCAAGTTCGACGAGCCGTTCTCGCGCCTGTTCACGCAGGGCATGCTGCTCAACGACTGCTACTACCGCGAGGACGCCGCCGGCAAGAAGCGCTGGTTCTACCCCAGCGAGGTGCAGGTCAGCACCGACGAGCGCGGCCGGCCGACCGGCGCGGCGGCCAAGGAGGACGGCCAGCCGGTGCTGCTGGGCGGCATCGAAAAGATGTCGAAGAGCAAGAACAATGTGGTCGAGCCGAAAGACGTGATCGAGCGCTTCGGCGCCGACACGGCGCGCGCCTTTGTGATGTTCGCCGGCCCGCCGGATCAGAGTGCCGCCTGGTCGGACTCGGGCGCGGAGGGCGTGTACCGCTTCCTGCGCCGGCTGTGGACCTACTGCCAAACGCATGCGGCCACTGTTGCGACCGCGCCGACGCTTGAAGGGCAGGAACTCTCCGCCGAACTCAAGGCGCTGCGCCGCGAGATTCACGCTCGACTCAAGCAGGCCGACTTCGACTACGCGCGGATGCAGTACAACACCGTGGTCTCGGCGGCGATGATCATGCTCAACGCGCTGGACGCAGCCAAGCTCGGCGCGGAGCCGGCAGCGCGCGCGGTGCAGCGCGAGAGCCTGTCGATCCTGCTGCGCGTGCTGTACCCGATCGCGCCGCACATTACCCACGCGCTATGGAGCGAACTCGGCTACGCCGCGCAGATGGGCGACCTGCTCGACGCTCCTTGGCCGCAAGCCGACCCCGCCGCGCTGGTGCAGGACGAAATCGAGATCGCCGTGCAGGTCAACGGCAAGTTGCGCGGCGCGATCCGCGTGCCGACCGCGGCGGACGATGCAGCGATCACCGCCGCCGCGCTGGCCGACGCCAACGTCGCCAAGTTCGTCGCCGGCCAGCCCTTGAAGTTTTCCAAGGTGCTGCGCAACCGCAACCTGATGACGCTGGCGGTGTAGCCGATGCGCCGCCGCGCACTGCTGCTCGGCTCCGCCTGCGCGTTGGGGTTGAGCGCCTGCGGCTTCCGGCTGCGCGGCTCGGCCACGCTGCCGTTCGACACGCTATACCTCGCCTTGCCGGCCAATTCATCTTTCGGCGCGGAACTCGCGCGCAACCTGCGCGCCGGCACCAACGTCAAGCTCGTGGACAAGCGCGACGAAGCGCAGGCGATCCTCGAAGTCGGCGCAGACACGCGCGACCGCGAGGTGGTCTCGGTCAACGCGCAAGGCCAGGTGCGCGAGGTGCGGCTGCGGCAGACGGTCACCGTCCGCGTGACCGACGGCAAGGGCCGCGACTTCCTCCCGAGCACCACGCTCTTCACGCGCCGCGACGTGAGCTACGACGAGCGGCAGGTGCTTGCCAGCCAGGCCGAAGAAGCGCTGATCTACCGCGACATGCAGACCGACCTCGTGCAGCAACTGCTGCGGCGGCTGTCGGCCTTGCAGCCGTAGCGGCCGCGCTTGGCGCAATGGTGGTGCGTCGCTCGCCCCCACCCCAGCCCTCCCCCGCAGGCGGGGGAGGGAGAAAACCCCCTCCCCTGCGAAGCGGGGGGCGGAGGCGGGGTTTCGCGAAGCGCAGCTCCGCGCCGCTGGAGCGGCGAGGCCTTGCAAGGCCGAGACTGGACGGGCTGGGGTGGGGGCGCTGGACGCCGCAAATTGGCACAGGCAATCGAGACGAATGCAATTGAAGCTCGACGCCCTGGCCGCGCACCTGGCGCGCGGCCCGCTCAAGCCCGTTTACACAGTGAGCGGCGACGAGCCGCTGCTGGCGATCGAAGCCACCGACGCGATCCGCGCTGCCGCCCGCCGGGCCGGCTACAGCGAGCGCGAGGTCGTGCACGCCGATGCGCGCACCGACTGGTCGACTTTGCAAGGTGCGGCGGCCGGCCTGTCGCTGTTTGCGCAGAAGCGCATCCTCGAAGTGCGCCTGCCCACCGGCAAGCCGGGCAAGGCCGGCGCCGAGGCGCTGGCGGAACTGGCTGCATCCGCCACCGACGACCTGCTGTTGCTGATCGCGCTGCCCAAGCTGGACCGCAAGGCGCGCGAGGCGGCCTGGCCCACGGCGCTCGACCGCGCCGGCGCGTGGATCGATGTATCCAAGGTCGAGCGCGACGCGCTGCCCGCATGGATCGCCGCGCGCCTGGCGCGCCGGCAACAGCAGGCGCCGCGCGAGGCGCTGGAGTTCATCGCCGACCGCGTGGAGGGCAACCTGCTCGCCGCGCACCAGGAGATTCAGAAGCTCGCGCTGCTGCATCCCGCGGGCGCGTTGACGCTGGAGCAGGTGACCGACAGCGTGCTCAACGTCGCGCGCTACGAAGTCTTTGGCCTGCCGCTGGCCATGCTCGCCAGCGACCGCAAGCGCGTGCTGCGCACGATGGATGGGCTGCGTGCCGAGGGCGAGCCCTTGCCGCTGGTGCTGTGGGCGATTGCCGAAGAGGTGCGCACGCTGCTGCGGGTGCGCGCGGCGCTGGATCGCGGCGAGAGTTATGCGCAGGCCGCGCGCGCCGTGTGGGTGCGGCGCGAGAAAGAAACCGCCACCCAGCGCGCGGTGCAGCGGCTGGATACGCCGCGCCTGACCAAGCTGCTCGCGCGCTGCGCGGTGGCGGACGGCGCGTTCAAGGGCCTGCGCCCGCGCGAGGCGGACAGCGACCCGTGGCTAGAATTGACCGACATCGCGCTCACCGTCGCCTCTGCATGAACGCACCGCTCGACCCCGCTCTGGCCGCCGGCAGCTTGGCGGCGACCATGCAGACGCTCGGCCAAGGCGCGCGCGCGGCGAGCGCGGAGTTGGCACGTGCCTCCACCGCCGCCAAGGACGACGCGCTGCTGAAGATGGCGCAGGCGATCCGCGCGCGGCGTGCCGACATCGCCGCCGCCAACGCGCGCGACGTCGATCGCGCCGCGGCCAGCGGCCTGGCCGCTGCGCTGCTCGACCGGCTGCGGCTGACCGACAAGAACATCGAGCAGATGGCGCAGGGGCTGGAGCAGATCGTGCAATTACCCGATCCGATCGGCGCCATCAGCGACATGCGCACGATGCCCTCGGGCATCCAGGTCGGGCGGATGCGCGTGCCGCTGGGCGTGGTGGCGATCATTTACGAAAGCCGGCCCAACGTCACGATCGACGCCGCCGGCCTGGCGCTGAAAAGCGGCAACGCCGCGATCCTGCGCGGTGGCTCGGAGGCGATCGAATGCAACCGGCTGCTGGCGCAACTGGTGGCCGAGGCCATCGCCGCCGCCGGCCTGCCGCGCGACGCGGTGCAACTGGTGGACACCACCGACCGCGCCGCCGTCGGCCTGCTGGTAACGATGCCCGAGTACGTGGACATCGTCGTGCCGCGCGGCGGCCGTGGACTGATCGAGCGGCTGATGCGCGAGAGCCGCGTGTCGATGATCAAACATCTGGACGGCATCTGCCACGTGTACGTGGATGCGGGCGCCGATCTGGAAATGGCGATCGCCATCGCCGACAACGCCAAGACGCAGCGCTACGGCACCTGCAACACGATGGAAACGCTGCTGGTGCACGAGGGCATCGCCGCCGCGCTGCTGGGGCCGCTGGGGCGCATCTACGCCGACAAGGGCGTGGAGTTGCGCGGCTGCCCGGCCACGCAGGCGTTGCTCGCTGCCGCGGGCCTGCCATGCAGTGCGGCGACCGAAGAAGACTGGCGCACCGAGTATCTGGCGCCGGTGCTCGCAATCCGCGTGGTGCCGACGCTGGACGCGGCCATCGAGCACATCAACACGTTCGGCAGCAAACACACGGACGCCATCGTCACCCGCGACTACGCGCATGCCATGCGCTTCCTGCGCGAAGTCGATTCCGCCTCGGTGATGGTCAACGCCTCCACCCGCTTTGCCGACGGCTTCGAGTACGGCCTGGGCGCGGAGATCGGCATCAGCAACGACAAGCTGCACGCCCGCGGCCCGGTGGGACTGGAAGGGCTGACGTCGTTGAAGTACGTGGTGTTTGGGCACGGGGAAGTCAGGACGTGATCCGTTGACCGTGGTCCGTGATCCGTTGTAAGCAGCAAACCGCTGCCGACGACCAACGAGGCACAATCGCAACGGGCCACGGATCACCGATCACGGATCACGACCAACGACTATGACCCTCGACTACTACCTCACCCCCGTCTCGCCCTTCACCTACTTCGGCCACGATCGGCTGCGGGCGATCTGTGCGCGGCATGGGGCAGCGATCCGCTTGCGGATCGTCGATCTGGGCAAGGTGTTCCCGGCCACCGGTGGTCTGGCGCTGAAAGACCGGCATCCCGCGCGGCAGGCTTACCGGCTGCAAGAACTCACGCGCTGGCGCGACTTTCTCGGCCTGCCGCTGAATCTGCATCCCAAGCACTTTCCTGTGCCCGCGCTGGCGGCCAGCACGACGATCCTGGCCGTGCTCGAGCGGCACGGCACCGAAGCGGCGCTCGACGTAGCCGGCGACTGCCTGCGCGCGGTCTGGGTCGAGGACCGCGACGTGTCCGCCGAAGGCACGCTGCACGACATCCTCAGCGCGCGCGGATGGGACGCCGCGGCCCTGCTGGCGCACGCGGCAAGCGCGCAGATCGCTGCCACGCTGGAGGCGCACACGCAGGAGGCGATTGCCCGCGGCGTGTTCGGCTCGCCCTTCTACGTCGTCAGCGACCAGTTGTTCTGGGGTCAGGATCGGCTCGATTTCGTCGACCGGTTGCTCGCCCGGTGAGCGCCGCCACGCACCAGTTTTTCGCAATCTGCCCGCGCGGGCTGGAGATTCTGCTCGCGGACGAGCTGGCGGCCGTCGGCGCGCAGGCGGTCAAACCCGAAAGCGGCGGAGTCGCCTTTGCCGGCACGCTCGCCACCGGCTACGCGGCCAATCTGCACTCGCGGCTGGCGAGCCGCATCCTCTGGCAGTTATCGTCCGGCAGCTATGCGCGCGAGGACGACTTGTACGCCGCCGCGCACGCGATCCGCTGGGACGAGCACGTCGGCAGCCGCCAGACGTTGCGCGTGGACGTGAGCGCCAGCGGCGCGCCGCTGAAGAGCCTGGAATTCGCCACGCTGCGGATCAAGGACGGCATCGTCGACCGCCTGCGCGAGCGCACCGGCGCACGCCCCTCCATCGACCGCGAGCGGCCCGACGTGCGCGTCTTTTGCCATCTGGATGCGACCACCGCCACGCTGTACCTCGACCTGTCGGGCGAGGCGCTGTTCAAGCGCGGCTGGCGGCTGGACAAGGGCGAAGCGCCGCTAAAGGAGAACCTTGCCGCAGGACTGCTGAAGCTTGCCGGCTGGACGCCCGCGCAACCGCTGCTCGACCCCTTCTGCGGCAGCGGCACCATCGTGATCGAAGCCGCGTCGATCGCTGCGCAGCGTGCGCCGGGATTGAACCGCCCGTTCGGCTTCGAGCGCCTGCACTCGCACGACCGCGCCGCGTGGCGCGAGTTAAAGCAAGCCGCGCTAGCTGCGGTCGTCGAGCGCGCCGCCGCGCAACTCGTCGGCAGCGACATCTCCACGCGCGTGGTCGATCAGGCGCGGCTGAACGCCGAGCGCGCCGGCCTGCGCGCCTGGCTGGACGATGGCCGGCTGCGCCTGACGGCCGCCGATGCGCGCACGGTCGAAACGCCGGCCGCCACGGGACTGATTGCCACCAACCCGCCCTACGGTGTGCAAAGCGAACCGAAGTCGGCGACAGTTGCAGCGACGATGAGCGCCGTCGGCGACCATCTGAAGCAGGACTTCGCTGGCTGGACGGCGTGGATCCTGACCGTCGACCGCGCACTGCCCAAGCAGATGCGCCTGCAAGAAACGCGCAAGACGGTGCTCTTCAACGGCCCGTTGGAGTGCCGCTTGTTCCGCTTTGAACTGGTGGCCGGGGGTTACCGGCCACGCGCAGCGGCCAAGCCCGCTTGAGTTCGGCGCCGCTGCTGCGCTTTACGCCCGCCGCTGGGCCGGCTTGGACAGAATCCACGTCAGCAACGCGCCGACGACGACGGCCAACAGTAGTGCCGCCCAGACGGTATCGAGCGCGCTGCCGGCCACCGTGAGCGCCAGCGCGGCCGCGGCACCCCAAGCCGCCGCGATCACCCGCAGCGGCTGCGGCCGCCGCAGCGCCACCGCGCGCATGCACAGAAACACGCCGACCACCACGAGCAGGCCGGCCACCCACATCAGCAATTGCGAAAACGGCATGATCCCCTCCCGTGGCCCTACGCCGCCAACGCTTTTTCGATATCGGCGGCCAGGTCTTCCGGCTTGGTGGTCGGCGCGTAGCGCTCGATCACGGTGCCGTCCTTGCCCACCAGGAACTTGGTGAAATTCCACTTGATCGCTTCCGAGCCCAGCAGTCCGGGCTTGGCCGTCGTCAGGTACTTGTACAGCGGATGCGCGCCGGGGCCGTTGACGTCGACCTTGGCAAAGAGCGGAAAGCTCACCCCGTAGTTGATTTCGCAGAACTCGGCGATCTCGCTCTCCGGCCCCGGCTCTTGCGCGCCGAATTGGTTGCACGGAAAACCCAGCACCGCAAAGCCGCGGCCCTTGAAGCGGCGGTAGATCTCCTCCAGCCCCTTGTACTGCGGCGTGAAGCCGCAGCGGCTGGCGGTGTTGACGATCAACAGCACTTGGCCTCTGTAGTCGGCCAGCTTGCGCGGCTTGCCGTCGATGCCGGCGGCTTGGAAGGTGTAGATGGTGTCCATTGCATTCCTGCCGAAGATGATGATGGCGATTGCGCCGTGCCTTTGAGCTTACCGCGCGAACTTGCCCTTCACGGACCGCGCCCCCAGCGTGCGCCGCTGGCTGCGGCGTTGTCTTCGCCGCCCTACCCGGCCAGCGACATGTGCTCGATGCCCTTGTTGACCGCCGCGAGGCCGCCTTGCAGGCGCGAGTTGAGCTTGATCTGCAAACGCAGGTCGTTGACCGAATCGGCGTTGCGCAGCGCATCTTCGTAGGAAACCAGCTCCCGCTCGTGCAGGTCGAACAGCGCCTGGTCGAAAGTGATCATGCCCTGCTCGCGCGAGCGCTTCATCACGTCGCGGACTTCCTTGACCTCGCCCTTGAAGATGAGGTCGGCCACCAGCGGCGAGTTCAGCAGAATCTCCACCGCCGGCACCCGGCCCTTGCGGTCCTTGAGCGGGATCAGCCGCTGCGAGACGATCGCCCGCAGGTTGAGCGACAAGTCCATCAGCAACTGCTGCCGCTTTTCTTCCGGGAAGAAGTTGATGATCCGGTCCAGCGCCTGGTTGGTGTTGTTGGCGTGCAGCGTACACATCACGAGGTGGCCGGTCTCGGCGAAGGCGATCGCGTATTCCATGGTCTCGCGCTCGCGCACCTCGCCGATGAGGATCACATCCGGCGCCTGGCGCAGGGTGTTCTTCAGCGCCGCCTGCCAGCTTTCGGTGTCGACGCCGACCTCGCGCTGGGTGACGATGCAGTTGCGGCTGGCGTGCACGTACTCGATCGGGTCTTCGATGGCGATGATGTGCCCTTGGGTGTTGGCGTTGCGGTAGCCGACCATCGCCGCCAGGCTGGTGGACTTGCCCGAACTCGTCGCCCCCACCACCAGCACGATGCCGCGCTTGGCCAGCGCCAGCTCGTCGATGAGCGGCGGCAGATTCAGTTCCTCGCTGCTCGGGATGCGGTCGGCGATCGTGCGCAGCACCAGCCCCACCTTGCCCTGCTGGACGAAGGCGCTGACGCGAAAGCGGCCGATGCCAGTCGGGGCGATGGCAAAGTTGCACTCGCGCGTACGTTCGAACTCGGTGGCCTGACGGTCGTTCATGATGGCGCGCGCCAGCTCCGCCGTGTGCTGCGCGGTCAGCGCCTGGTTGGACACCGGCTGCACGCGCCCGTCGATCTTCAGCGCCGGCGGAAAGTCGGCCGTCAGAAAAAGGTCCGAGCCCTTCTTGACGTGCAGCAGCCGCAGCAGGTCATGCACGAAGCGGGTCGCTTGGTCGCGTTCCATCGAGGTTCTCCGCGGCGCTTAGCCGAAGTTCTCCGGGGTCTTGGCGTAGGCGCGCGCCTCGGCCATCGTCACGTGGCCGCGACGCACGAGATCGATCAGCGCCTGGTCCAGCGTCTGCATGCCGTACTGGCCGCCGGTCTGGATCATCGAGTACATCTGCGCCACCTTGTTCTCGCGGATCAAGTTGCGGATCGCCGGCGTGCCGACCATGATCTCGTGCGCCGCCATGCGCCCGCTGCCGTCCTTGACCTTGAGCAGAACCTGCGAGATCACCGCTACCAGCGACTCGGACAGCATCGCCCGCACCATGTCTTTCTCGGCGGCGGGGAAGACGTCGACCATGCGGTCGATGGTCTTGGCCGCCGACGAGGTATGCAGCGTGCCGAAGACGAGGTGGCCAGTCTCGGCCGCGGTCAGGGCCAGACGGATCGTCTCCAGGTCGCGCAACTCGCCCACCAGCACGACGTCCGGGTCCTCGCGCAGTGCCGAGCGCAGCGCGTTGGCGAAGGACAGCGTGTGCGGACCCACCTCGCGCTGGTTGATCACGCTCTTGCGCGACTCGTGCACGAATTCGATCGGATCCTCGATGGTGAGGATGTGCCCGTAGACGTTGTTGTTCACGTGGTCGCACATCGCCGCCAGCGTGGTCGACTTGCCGCTGCCGGTCGGCCCGGTGACCAGCACCAGCCCGCGCGGCTTGAGCGACAGCTCGGCAAACGCGCGTGGCGCGCCCAGCTCGTCGAGCGACAGCACGCGCGAGGGGATCGTGCGCAGCACGGCGCCGGCGCCGCGGTCCTGGTTGAAGGCGTTGACGCGAAAACGCGCCAACCCCGGCAACTCGAAGGAAAAGTCCACCTCGAGGAACTCGTCGTAGTGCTTGCGCTGCGCATCGCTCATGATGTCGTAGATCATGGCGTGCACGTCCTTGTGTTCCAGCGGCGGCAGGTTGATGCGGCGCACGTCGCCTTGCACGCGGATCATCGGCGGCAGGCCGGCCGACAGGTGCAGGTCCGACGCTTTATTCTTGACCGCAAAGGCCAGTAGTTCCGAGATGTCCATCGCAGCGAGTTCCGGGGAGTTCCAGGCGATTATGTCCACCGCCGCCATTGCGCACAACCTGCAGCGGGTGCGCCAGCGTATCGCAGTGGCGGCGCAGGCGGCCGGACGCGATCCTGCGACAGTGACGCTGCTGGCGGTGAGCAAGACCTTTGGCGCGGAGGCCGTGCTGGCCGCCGCCGCAGCCGGACAGCGCGACTTTGGCGAAAACTACGCGCAGGAGGGCATCGTCAAGATGGCGCAAGTGCGGGAGGCGGCGCCGGCGCTGGCGTTGCGCTGGCACTTCATCGGGCCGATCCAGAGCAACAAGACACGGCCGATCGCCGAGCACTACGACGCCGTGCAGTCGGTCGACCGGCTGAAGATCGCGCAACGCCTGGCCGAGCAGCGGCCGGCACATCTGCCGCCGCTCGATGTGTTGGTGCAGATCAACGTCAGCGGCGAGGCGAGTAAAAGCGGCGTGCCGCCGGCCGAAGCTGAGGCCCTGGCGCGCGCCGTGGCCGCCCTGCCCGGCCTGCGATTGCGCGGGCTGATGGCGATCCCGGCACCCACCGACGACGACCAACTCGCGCGCCAGCCCTTTGCCCAGATGCGCGCCCTGTTCGACCGGCTGCGCGCGGCGGGGCTGCCCCTCGACATTCTGTCGATGGGCATGTCGGGCGACATCGAAGCCGCGGTGGCCGAGGGCGCAACGATGCTGCGCGTGGGCACTGCGATCTTCGGTGCACGCCGCGCGCCGCCCGTCCCAGGAGAGGAGCACCAACCATGAACATCGCGTTTATCGGCGGCGGCAACATGGCCACGGCGCTGATCGGCGGCCTGCTCGACCAGCAGCTTGCGCTGCCGGCCGACGTGCAGGTCGTGGAGATCGACGGCGCGCGCTGCGTCGAGCTGCAGCGCCGCTTCGGCGTACAGACGGCAACCGCGCCCGGTGCCGCGCTCGCCGCTGCCGACGTCGTCGTGCTGGCGGTCAAGCCGCAGCAGATGGGCGATGTCTGCGCCGCGCTGCGGCCGCATCTGGCGCAGCCGCTCGTGCTGTCGGTCGCCGCTGGCATCCGCGCCGTCGATCTCGCGCGCTGGCTGGGCCTGGAGCGCATCGTCCGCGCGATGCCCAACACGCCGGCGCTGGTCGGCAAGGGGGTCAGCGGCCTGGCTGCGCTCCCCGCCGTCACCGCGGCCGACCGCGCGCTGGCCGAGCGCATCCTGCAGGCCGTCGGTCGGGTCGTATGGCTGGCGCAAGAACAGCAACTCGACGCCGTAACCGCACTGTCCGGCAGCGGGCCAGCCTACGTCTTCTATTTCATCGAAGCGCTGCTCGAAGCGGGCCGCGAACTCGGACTGACCGCCGAGCAGACCCTCACGCTGGCCATCGAAACCTTTGTCGGCGCAGCCGCGCTCGCGGCCGCCAGTCCCGAGCCGGTCGCCACGCTGCGCGCGCAGGTCACCTCCAAAGGCGGCACCACCGCCGCCGCGCTGGCACGGCTGGAGAAGGACGAGGTCAAGCAGAGCATCGTCGCCGCCATCCATGCCGCCTGCGTGCGGGCGCAGGAACTGGGCGACGAATTCGGCCGCTCAAAATGACAACAGCCCGCTCGCGCGGGCCGCTGCGTGGTGCACTGGCGTCCCCTAGGGGATTCGAACCCCTGTTATCGCCGTGAAAGGGCGGTGTCCTAGGCCTCTAGACGAAGGGGACTGACGGTGGGGCGTCAATCGTTGGTGGTGGAGGTAAGCGGGATCGAACCGCTGACCTCTTGCATGCCATGCAAGCGCTCTCCCAGCTGAGCTATACCCCCACGCGGAAAGGCACGCATTATAGCCACAGGCAGTGGCGTGCGGTCAGTGCGCGCCAAGGCTCGCGCGCAGGCGCGCCAGCGTGGCGTCGCGGCCCATGAGCTCCAACACGGCGTCGATCGACGGGGTTTGCGTGCGGCCGGTCACCGCGACCCGCAGCGGCACCGCCAGCGCCGGCATCTTGATTCCAAACTCGCCAAGCAATTGCTTGAGCAGCGCAGCAATCGCCGCCTTGCTCCAGTCGATGGTGGGCGCGCGCTCGGCAAACGCCTGCACCGCGGCGCGGCTGGCGCCGGCCAGGTGCTGCGCGAGCAGCGCCGCGTCCGGGGCGTGCGGGCCGTAGAAGAGCATTGCTTCTTCGGCCAGTTCGGCGAGCGTGCGGGCGCGCGGCTTGAGCAGCGCGCACACCGCTTCCAGCGGCGGGCCGGCCACACAACCGCCCAGCCGTTCGATGCGCGGGCGCGCCAGATGCGCGAGCCGGCCGTCGTCGGCTTCCTTGATGTACTCGCCGTTCAACCACAGCAGCTTGTCCAGGTTGTACTGCGCCGGCGCGCGGTTGACGTGATCGAGATCGAACCACTCGACCAACTGCGCGCGGCTGAACTTCTCGTCGTCGCCGTGGCTCCAGCCGAGCCGCGCCAGATAGTTGAACAAGGCTTCGGGCAGAAAGCCGTCGTCGCGGTACTGCAAGACGCTGACCGCACCGTGCCGCTTGGAGAGCTTCTGCCCGTCCGGCCCGAGGATCATCGACAGGTGACCAAAGCGCGGCAGTTCCGCTCCCGGCCCGAGGATCGCGCGGTAGATGTTGATCTGCCGCGGCGTGTTGTTGACGTGATCGTCGCCGCGCAACACGTGCGTGATCGCCATATCGATGTCGTCAACCACCACGGCAAAGTTGTAGGTCGGAACCCCGTCGCCGCGGGCGATCACCAGGTCGTCGAGCTCAGCGTTGGCGATCGCGATCGGGCCTTTGACGAGGTCGTTCCAGGCCACCTCGCCCGCGTCCGGGTTGCGGAAGCGGATCACCGGCGCCACGCCCGACGGCGGCGTGCGGCCCGCCGCGCGCTCGGGCCGCCAGCGGCCGTCGTAACGGGGTTTTTCGCCACGCGCCATTTGCGCGGCGCGCATCTCGTCGAGTTCTTCGCGGCTCGCGTAGCAGCGGTAGGCGTGGCCGCTCGCCAGCAACTGGTCGATCACCTCGCGGTAACGGGCGAGGCGCTCGGTCTGGCGGATCGGGCCTTCGTCGTAATCGAGGCCCAGCCAGTCCATGCTGTCGAGGATGACCTGCACCGCCTCTTCGGTGGAGCGTTCGAGATCGGTGTCCTCGATGCGGAGGATGAACCGGCCGCCGTGGTGGCGCGCAAACGCCCAGCAGAAAAGGGCCGTGCGGGCGGTGCCGAGGTGCAGCATGCCGGTCGGGCTGGGGGCGATGCGGGTGCGGACAGTGGACGTCATGGCGGAAGACAAAACGGGCGTGGGGCGAAGGATATCGGCCCGGCCACGGCTTGGGCCCTTCGCGGGCGCGCGGCACGGGGCCGGCGAAACCGCCGTCAGAGGAGATCAGGATTGACGACGGCGCGCAGTACCAACTGGCCACCGCCCTCGCGGTCGCGCGATTGCAACCACCACACGCCGCCTTTCTTGACCGACCAGTCCTGCACGCGGCCGGCGAGCAAATGGCTGGCGACCCAGCCCAAGGTGGGTTGGTGGCCGACGATCACCACCGCGCCCTTGCCGTCGGGCCAGCCGGCGGTGGTCAGTACATCATCGACCGTGGCACCGGGGGCGAGCGCATCCACGGTCTTGAACTTGCGTTGCGTCAGCGCCGCCAGCGCCTGCGCGGTTTGTTGCGTGCGCACCGCCGGGCTCGCCAGCACGCGCGCGGAGTCGGGCAGATGCGCGTGCAGCCACTCGGCGATGCGGCGCGCCTGCTTGTGGCCGCGCGCGGTGAGCTTGCGCGTGAGGTCGGGGTTGCCGTCTTCGGCTTCGGCGTGGCGCCAGAGGATCAGATCCATCACTCGTCCTGGCTCTCCGCGGCCAGGTCGGCGATCAGCTTGCGCTGCGCGCTGATGCCCGCACTCTTGGGCTTGGGCGCGCGATAGCTGCCGTCGGCTTGCAGCGTCCAGGCCTCGGCCGTGTCGTCCAGGTAGGCGTGCAAGCCTTCTTCGAGCACGCGGCGCTTCAGCTTCTTGTCGCGCACCGGCCAGGCGACTTCGATCCGGCGGAACAGGTTGCGGCCCATCCAGTCGGCGCTCGACAGGTACACGTCGTCGGCGCCGCCGTTGGCAAAGTAGTAGATGCGGTGTTGCTCGAGCAGCCGGCCGACGATCGTGCGCACGTGGA